>CAZHSO010000021.1:4721-11108 GCA_964535105.1 uncultured Gemmatimonas sp. | reverse complement strand
GCGAATTCCGCCGCCGTGGCGAACCGGTCGGCCGGCAGCTTCTCCAGCGCCCGCAACACCGCCGCCTCGACATGCTCCGCCACCGTGCGCCGTTGCAGCCGGATCGATCGCGGCGTCTCGGTCATCACCCGCGCCACGATCGCCTGCGCCGTGGGGCCGGTGAACGGCGGCTCGCCCGCCAGCATTTCGTAGAGCACGCAGCCGAGCGCGTAGACATCGCTCCGCGCGTCGAGGGCCCGCTCGCCCATCGCCTGCTCGGGGCTCATATAGTGCGGCGTCCCGAGCGACATCCCGGTCTCGGTCATCCGGCTCCCGCCCGCGCTGCTCGCCGCGAGCGCGATGCCGAAGTCGGCCACCAGCGCCTGGCCGTCGTGCAGCAGGATGTTCTCCGGCTTGATGTCCCGATGAACCACACCATGCCGGTGGGCGTAGTCGAGCGCGCTCGCCACTTCCCGGGTGATGCGGATCGCCTCGTCGACCGGAAGCTGTTTTTCCCGGGTGAGACGGTCGCGCAAGGATTCCCCCTCGACGTAGGGCATCACGTAGAACACGGTGCCGTTCACTTCCCCCGAATCGTGCAGGGGAAGGATATGGGGATGCTGGAGGTTGGCGGTGGTCTTGATCTCCAGCAGAAACCGTTCGGCGCCGATCACGGCGGCCAGCTCGGGCCGCAACACCTTCACGGCCACCCGCCGGTCGTGCGGCAGGTCCTGCGCCAGGTACACCGTGGCCATCCCGCCCGCGCCGAGCTCTCGCTCGATGCGGTAGCGGTCGGCCAGCGCCGCGCCGAGATGGCCCAGGGTGTCGGTCACTGCAGGCTCCCCTTCCACCCCGGCATGTTCATCGCCGTCAGAATCTCCTGGAACTCGGGGAGCTCGCGCAGCGCCCAGGTCGGCTTCGAGCGTCCGAAGACGACGATCACCGGGTCGCGCCGCGCATACGCCTCACGCGCCAGTGCGACGGCGGCCTCGCGCTCGCCGATGGCCGCCGCGACCTGCGCCCGGAGACAGGGGCTGATGTACTCGCGGACCGAGCGCGCCTCCATCTCACGGTACACGGCGCGGGCCGAGGCGAGATCGTCCGTGGCAACGCAGGAGAGCGCCAGAATGACCAGCGCCCCCTGCATGCGTCCCGACACGCTCAGCGCCTTGTCGGCGGCTTCGATGGCGGCGGTATGTTGTCCGCTCATGTGCAGCGCCATCTGCCGGACCCAGTGCGACAGGTAGGCGGCGGGATCGAGCTGACACGCCAGGGTGACCCACCGCACCGCCTCCTCCGGCTGGCCGTTGTTGGCCATGGCGTATCCGAGGACGGCCGCGGCGTATGCGGAGAGCGGCTCGGCTCGTTGCGCCGCGAGGAGCAGATCTACCGCCTCGCGCCATCGGTCGGAAACGAATCCGAGATAAAAGACGCCGTACCAGACGCTGGCCTGCATATACCCCGGGTTAATCTCGAGGGCGCGCTTGGAGAACTGCTCCGCCCGGGCCCAGTCCCAGTCGAAGAGCAGACTCACCTGCGCGTTCGCGAGATGCGCCTCGGCGAGATCGGGACCGAGGGCGAGCGCCTTGGCCGCCGCCTCCCGCGCGGCGGCCGAGCACCCCTCCGGCGGCATCGTCGCGTAAAACCCGGACAGGCTGTAGCCGTCGGCCAGCCCGGCCCAGGCCAGGGCGTACTCCGGATCGAGCTCCAGGGCCCGGCGCATGAGCACCATGCCCTCCTTGATCGAGACGCCCCGGCGGTAGAAGAGCGCGCGACCCTTGAGGTACGCCTCGTAGGCCTCGATGTTGTCGGTGGTGCGCTGGGCCCGGGCCGCCGCGCCACCCGAAAGCGTCGTCTTCAGCCGCTCCGCGATGGCGGCGGCGATCTCGTCCTGCACCGCGAACACATCCTCGATCTCGCGGTCGTATTTCTCGGACCAGAGGTGGTACCCGTCGGTCACGTCCACCAGCTGCGCCGTGATCCGCACCCGCTTCCCCGACCGCCGGACCGAACCTTCCAGCACCGTCCGGACCGTGAGCTGCTCGCCGATCAGCCGCAGATCCTGCGGCTTCCCCTTGAAGGAGAATGACGAAGTGTGGCCCGCCACCCGCAGGTCGCGCACCTGCGCCAGCGCGTTCAGGATCTCCTCGGTGATCCCGTCGGCGAAGAATTCGTTCTCCGGATCCGCGCTGAGGTTGACGAACGGCAGCACCGCAATCGACTTCTCCGGTGCCGCGGCCTTCGGCGTGGCGACCTCGATCTCACTCAAGGAGGTCACGAAGAGCGCGGCGGTGTCGTACCGGTCGATCGGCGTGCGCGCAAGCGCCTTCTGGAGCGCGCGGGCCACCGGCCGCGAGATGCCTTCGCGCAGCGCGGTGACGTCGGCGGGCGTCTGCACGAACCGCTTTGCGATCACCGCTTGCACCGTGGGACCGGTGAAGGGCTGTTCCCCGGTCAGCATCTCGTAGAGCACACAGGCCAGGCTGTAGAGATCGCTCCGGCCGTCCACCCGCTCACCCGCCGCCTGTTCCGGGCTCATATACGCCGGGGTGCCCACGCTGACCCCCACCTGGGTCGCGGTCTCGCCCGCCGGCCCGCTCAGCGCCTTCCCGATCCCGAAGTCGGCCACCAGCGCGTGGCCGTCCTGCAGCATGATGTTCTCGGGTTTGATATCGCGATGCACCACCTCGTGCCGGTGCGCGTAGTCGAGCGCTCCCGCCACCTCCTTCGCGATGTGCACCGCCTCGTCCACCGGCAGCAGGCGATCGCGCTCCAGCCGGTCGCGCAGCGAATGCCCTTCGACGTTGGGCATGACGTAGTACAGCACGCCGCCGGCATCGCCCGAGTCGAAGAGCGGCAGGATATGCGGATGGGCCAGCTTCGCGGCGATGTGGATCTCCCGCAGGAATCGCTCCGCCCCGACCGTCTGCGCCACCTCCGCCTTCAGCACCTTGATCGCCACGTCCCGGTCGTGCCGCAGGTCGTGCGCCAGGTACACCGTCGCCATCCCGCCCTGGCCGAGCTCCCGCTCGATGCGGTAGCGGTCGGAAAGGGCGGCACGAAGCGGGGCGAGGAGATCGGCCAAAGACTCTTCCTGGATCGGGAGTGCCAAGGAGGTTCGGGAAAACCCGCCCGGCGGGAACCACTTAACTTACGGGCCGAGTCCGGCCTCGGCCACTCGGCGGATATCTTCGCCGGGTATCCCCCGCTCCCTCGTCCGCCTGCTGGAGAACGCCGCATGATCCGCCCTGTTCGTCCTGCGACCGCCGCCCGCTGTTGCTTCGCGCTCTGCCTCGCCCTTGTCCTGGCTCTGGTGGCACCGATCCGGGGACACGCCCAGGCGCCCAGTTACCCCAGGACCGCCAAGGTGGATGCCTTCGACAACTACTTCGGAACCCGGGTCGCCGACCCCTATCGCTGGCTCGAGGACGACACCGCTTCCGCCGTTCGAGCCTGGGTGCAGTCGGAGAACGCCGTCACCTTCGGCTACCTCAACAAGATCGGCTTCCGGGGACAGCTCCGGGCCCGCTTGGAGCAGCTCTACAACTATCCCCGCATCGGGGCGCCATCGCGGACCGGTCCCTACTACCTCTTCTCGAAGAACGACGGGCTCCAGAACCAGTCGGTGCTCTACCTCCAGGAAGGCCTGAACGGGACGCCGAGCGTCCTGATCGACCCTAACACGCTCTCCACCGACGGCACCGTGCGGCTTGGCGCCTCGGCGCTCTCGCGGGACGGAAAGTACTTCGGCTACGGGCTCTCCAGCGGCGGGTCGGACTGGCAAAAATACCGGGTGATGGAGACGGCGACGCGAAAGCCGCTCCCCGACCGGATCCCTTGGGTCAAGGTGTCCGGCCTCTCCTGGTACAAGGACGGCTTCTTCTACAGCCGCTACCCCGCGCCGGCCGACACGATGAAGGCGCTCTCCGGTTCCAACGAGAATCACCGGGTCTATTACCACCGGATCGGCACGCCCCAGGGCGACGACCAGCTGGTGTTCGAGGATCCGGCACACCCCAAGCGGTTCCACACCGTGTCGGTCACCGAGGACGAGCGGTTCCTGATCCTCGATGTCTCCGACCGGAGCGCCGCAGGCAACGACGGCAACGCAGTCTACCTGCGCGATCTCTTGGGGGGTGAGACCTCGTTCCGGCCGCTGGTGGCGCAGTTCAAGGACAGCTACAACGTCCTCGACAACGTGGGCGACAAGCTCCTGGTGATGACCAACCGCAATGCCCCCAACTGGCGGGTGGTGCAGATCGATCCGGCCCATCCCGAAGAGAGCGCCTGGAAGGAGATCCTCCCTGAGCGATCCGAGCCGCTCGACAACGCCTCCGTCGCCGGCGGCCGGCTCTTCGCGACCTACATGAAGGATGTGGCCCACCGCGTCTACGTGTTCGGCGTCGACGGCAAGCTCGAGAGAGAAATCCCGCTCCCCACGCTCGGCCGGATCGGCGGGTTAGGCGGTCGCAACGACGACAAGGAAGTCTTCTATACCTTCTCCTCGTTCACTTATCCGCCCATCACCTTCAAGTACGATATTGCGCGCGGCGCCTCCACGCTGTATCGGAAGACCCAGGTCCCCTTCGACCCCGACCGGTTTGAGACCAAACAGGTCTTCTACCAGAGCAAAGATGGCACCCGGGTGCCGATGTTCCTCGTGCACCGGAAGGGACTGAGCCTCGACGGCCAGCGCCCGACGCTGATCTACGGGTACGGCGGGTTCAACATCACCTCCGGCCCGGGCTTCAATCCGTTGCTCGTCTCCCTGCTGGAGCAGGACGGGGTGTACGCCCTGGTCAACCTCCGGGGCGGCGCCGAGTATGGCGAGGCGTGGCACCGGGCGGGGATGCTGGACAAGAAGCAGAACGTGTTCGACGATTTCATCGCGGCGGTGGAGTGGCTGCAGTCGAACGGTTACACCTCGAAGGCGCGCTGCGCCCTCCAGGGCGGGTCGAACGGCGGCCTGCTGGTGGGCGCGGTGATGACCCAGCGACCGGATCTCTGCAAGGTGGCGCTTCCGGCCGTCGGTGTGATGGACATGCTCCGCTACCACAAGTTCACCATCGGGTGGAACTGGGCGGCGGAGTACGGCTCCAGCGACGACTCGACCCAGGTGACGAACCTGCTCTCGTATTCGCCGCTCCACAATCTCAAGCCGGGCGTGAGCTACCCGGCGACGCTCGTCACCACGGCGGATCACGACGACCGTGTCGTGCCGGCGCACTCGTTCAAGTTTGCCGCGACGCTCCAGGCAGACCACGTCGGGCCCAACCCGGTGCTGATCCGGATCGAAACCCGCAGCGGGCATGGCGCCGTCAGCACGTCCAAGCGGCTCGACGAGACCGCCGACCTCTACGCGTTCATGCTCTACAACATGGGCATCACGCCCAAGTACGCGGCGCCGGTGCCCTAGGCCGCGTCTCGGCCCGCTCCGACTGCCTCCGAATGGGCTGTTTTCAGGGAGCACCAACGAGTACAAGGAGGCGAGAGGCATGCGTGACATGCTCGTGTTGTCGATGGTTGCCCTGCTCGCGCGATCGGTCCCGCCGGCGGGCTGGACCGACGCCGATTGGCGGGTGCTCGACAGCAAGGTTCGATGGGCAGTGGCGCAACGTCTCGACACACTCCCCATCGGCGCCGCCATCGCGCGCTTGGGCGAGACGTTCGTGGGGACGACCTACACCCCGGGGACGCTGGAAGCGCCCGGCCCCGAACGGGTGGTCATCAACCTTCGCGAATTCGACTGCGTCACCTTCATCGAGAACATGCTGGCGATGACGCGGTTCATCCGGCACGACGGCACAGCCCTGCTGGCCGACCGGCCCGCCGCGGCGGCCCAGTACGCGCGCTACCTCGAGGTGATCCGCTATCGCGGCGGTCGCCTGGACGGTTATCCCAGCCGGCTGCACTACTTCTCGGAGTGGCTGAGCGACAACTCGGCTCGCGGACGGCTCCGCCTGCTGGCAGGCGAACTCGGCGGTGTGGAAGACGCCGAGCCGCTGAGCTTCATGTCGACCCATCCATCAGCCTATCGTCAGATGGCGGACCCGGGGGTGCCGGAGGCGATCCGCGCCATGGAGCAGCGCCTCAATGCGGAACCGGCGCGGTGGCATATCCCCGAGAATCGAATTGCCGAGGTGGCTGACAGAATTCAGGATGGCGACCTGATCGCGGCGACTTCTACCCTCCCCGGTCTCGACGTGGCGCACACCGGGATCGCGCTCTGGCAGGGCGGCCGGCTCCACCTGCTTCACGCCCCGCTGGTCGGAAAGTCGGTCGAGATTTCAGTGCTGCCGCTCGCCGAGCGTATCGTGGAGCTCAAGACTCAGGATGGCATCATGGTCGCGCGGGTCCTGCAGTAGCGGTCACTTCGGGTCTTTCTGTCTTCGCGTCTCCGCGTCTTCG
>CAZHSO010000021.1:0-4621 GCA_964535105.1 uncultured Gemmatimonas sp. | reverse complement strand
GTCTTCGCGCCGAGGCTCATGGCTTTCCCGCCCGCGCGGCGGCCACGACGACCACCGCGCCGGGCTGGACAAGGGCGGGAGGACGGAACGGGGTCACGGAATCGCCGGCCCCACCTTGGGCGGCTTGTTGGCGAAGTCCCCCGCCTTCACGATCGAGATCTTCGACGGGTCGAGATAGCGTCGCATCACCGCATTCACGTCGTTCGGCGTGAGCGAAGCGATCCACCGCTCGAGCTGCGCGTTGTAGGTCATGGTTCGTCCGGTCACCGCCTGGCTCGAGAAGAGACTCGCCAGGAAGGCATCGCCCGAGCGGTTCTGGAGCTGCTGCTGCAGCCACCCCTGCTTGGCCTTGTCGACCTCCTCAACGGTGAAGCCGTCCTTGAGCGCCTTGTCGATCTCCTCGTGGAACGCGGCCTCCAGCCGTACCACGTTCTCGGGGTTGTAGATCGCGTTGGCCTGGAAGCTCCCCGCACTGTCCAGCGACTGCGCCGAGAAGCCGCCGCCGATCCCGTAGCTCAGGCCATCCCGGCCGCGGATCCGGGCCGCGAGCCGCGAGTTTAGAAATCCGCCGCCCAGTATGTAGCCGCCCAGGGTGAGCGCCGCGTAGTCCTTGCTGTCATCGCGCACCCTGAGGTTCTGCCCCGCGAAGAAGACCGCGTTGGCCTTGTCCGGGGTCTCGATCTTCTCGACGAACTTCGGCGTGTCGAAGTAGCGCCGCTTGAGCCGGGCGAACGGCTTGGGGCTCTTCCAGGCGCCGAACAGCTCCCGGAGCACGGCGGTCACCGAATCCTGGGAAAAGTCGCCGACGATCGCTACGTCGCCGTAGGAGCCGCCCACGAGATCGGTGTACACTTTCCGCACGTCCTCCACCGTCACCGCCTTGTACTCCTCGATCTGCTCCTCGACGGTGTGGGTGTAGAGGGGATACTCGCGGGGGTACGGGGTGAGCTTCCTCGCCATCAGGGTCGAGGCGAGGAATGCCGGCTCCGACTTGAATTGCTCGATGCCGGCGAGCTGCTGCTGCTTGAAGGTCTCGAACTCGTTGGCGGGAAAGATCGGCTCGCGCAGCACCTCGGCCACGAGCCGGAGCGTCGGGATCAGGTTGGGCCGCGTGGTGGAGATGTTGGCCAGGACATTGTTCCCCGCGCCGCCGATGAAGACCTGCGCCTTGAGCCGGTCGAATTCGTCCTGGATTTGCTGGCGGGTCCTGGTCTTCGTGCCGCGGTTGACCATAGAGGCCACCATCCGCGCCGGGGTGATTCGGCCGCTCAGGCTCTTCTCGTCGCCGAAGCGAAGCGTCACCACCGCGTTCACGGCGTTGCCGCGGGTCGACTTGGGCAGCAGCGCGAGCTTCATACCGTTGGACAGAGTCGAGCGCCTGGTGCGCGAGTCGATCACTTCTGGCGTCGGGTCGAACACCTCCCCCGCGACGAGCGCCGGGTTCCCCTTGTAGTCCTTCGTCATCGCCACGATCTCGGCTTCGCTCACCGAGGCGACCTGAGCCCGCACGGGGCTCTCGGTCGGGTGGAACAGGCCGACCGTCCGATTCGAAGGCTTGAGATAGCCGGCCGCGACGCGCTGCACATCCGCCGGCGTAACCTGGGCGATCCGGTCACGCACCACGTAGAGCAGGCGCCAGTCGCCCTGCGCCGCCCACTCGGTCAGGGTAAGGCCTACGCTCTGCGAGTTGGTGAGGAGGAGCTCGAGGTTCTTGAGCAACGCCGTCTTGGCCCGCTCCACCTCCTCATTCGTGGGCGTCGTCGTGGCGGCGGCTTCGATGGTCCCGATCAGAATCGTCTTCGCCGAGTCGAGCGACTGATCCTTCCGGAGCGTCGCATTGCTGGCCAGGACGCCGGGCTCCCGAAGCGACCAGCTGAAGGCGTTCGAGCTGGTGGCCAGCTTGGTCTCCACCAGCGCCTTGTAGAGCCGTCCGCTCGGCGCGTTGCCGAGGACGTGGGCCAGCACCTGGACCGCGGGGAAATCAGGATGCGGGCCGGGCGGGACGTGGTACGCGGCCATCGCGATCTGCACGTCGCCCACCCGGCGGAGCGAGACCTCGCGCTCGCCGTCCTGCACCGGCTCCTCGGTATAGGTGGCGAAGAGCATGGTGCCGCGTTCGAGCGAGCGCACAGGGCGGGGAATCGGCCCGAACTTTTGGGTGATGAGCCGGAGCACCTTCTGCTCGTCGACCTTTCCCGCCACCACCAGGACCGCGTTGTCGGACTGGTAGAACTTGCGGTAGAACGCCTGCAACCGCTCGATCGGCACGCGCTCGATGTCGCTCCGATTGCCGATCGTGCTCTTGCCGTAGTTGTGCCAGAGGAACGCCGTGCTCATCACCCGCTCGGTGAGCACGTTGGACGGGAAGTTCTCTCCCGCCTCGTACTCGTTGCGGACCACCGAGAATTCGCTCTGCAGATCCTTCTGGGCGATGAAGCTGTTCACCATCCGGTCGGCCTCGAGGTCGAGCGCCCAGTCGATGTTCTCATCGGTGGCCGGCACCGTCTCGAAGTAGTTGGTCCGGTCGTACCAGGTCGTTCCGTTGGGGCGCGACCCATGCTCGGTCAGCTCCTGCGGAATGTTGGGATGGCGCGGACTCCCCTTGAACATCATGTGCTCGAGCAGGTGCGCCATGCCGGTCTCGCCGTAGCCTTCGTGCCGCGAGCCGACGAGATAGGTGATGTTGATCGTGGCGGTCGGTTTACTTGCATCGGGGAAGATCAGGACGCGGAGCCCGTTGTCGAGCGTGTACTCGGTGATGCCTTCGACCGACGCGCCTTTAGTGACGCCCGCCGGCAGCTGGGCCGCGACCGGCGCCGCCGTCGCGAGCAGGAAGGCTGCGCTGGCCAGCATACGGGAGACGGAACGAGAGATTGGCATAACGCCTCGCAGTATCGCCTGAGAATCTTGGGGTGACGGGCTCTATCCTACGATGGGATGGCGGAGAACGGAAGGGGAGGAGCGAGGAGGTTTGCCTCCTTGCCTCCTACTCAAATGGATTCTTCACCCGCCGCACCGATGCCGCTCCGCTCCCGTCGAGCAGCGTCTGTAATTCCTCCTGGCTCAGCTCGTAGGGATCCTTCTCATAACCCGGCGACTGCACCGTGCGCGGCCGCCCGGGGTTCTCCCCGACCGGGCTGAATTCCCACTCCCCCCGCCCCACCGGGCGGATCTCCCAGCTCAGCTTGTCGCGGTCGGTGAATCGCCGGAAGCCCATGACGTCCCGGGGTTCAAAGGCACTTGAAGACGCGGGGCGACGCGCCGCGCAGCAGCGTGTACGGTCCCAGCGTCGTCGCCCAGTCGGGCAGCGTGACGCTGATCGTCATGAGATCGCCGCGCACCGTCCCGTCGAATCGTTCCGGAATCCTGACCGGCTCTTCGTCCTGCCGGATCGGTCCGCCGTGGCCGGGAATGTGAAATCCCGCCACCGAGAACCGACCGGATCCGTCGGGCACAATCGCCGATGCAATCTCCCCGGTGGCGCAGTCGAATTCGAGACTTGCCCCTTCTGTCCTCGCCACCAGGCCCAGGTGCTCCCCTCCCCACTCTCCCAGAACAGGAGCGGGCATTTCGGGGTCCAGGCAAGCGACCGACCCGAGCAGGACCAGCAAAACCAGCGACCGGCGCATGCTTCTATTCTAACCCCGTTTTCGCCGGCGCGTTAGCTTAGGCCGATGAGCCAGGAATCGGTCAGCTACGCCCGCCGCCTGGGCCTCTTCAGCGGCACCATGGCGGTCATCGGCGGGATCATCGGGTCGGGAATCTTCCTCAACCCCGCCATCGTCGCCGCGCGGGTCGGCACCACCACCCTCACCCTCGCCGCCTGGATGCTGGGCGGAGTCGTCGCGCTCCTCGGCGCCTTCATTTTCGGCGAGCTCGCCGCACGGAACCCGCGGGTCGGCGGCGGATACGCCTATCTGCGCGATTCGTTCGGTCCGCTGCCGGCATTTCTCTACGGGTGGGCGCTGCTGCTGATCATGGCGACGGGTGCCATCGCCGCGGTGGCTTTCACCTTCGCCAGCTACACCGGCGCGCTCCTCGGCATCCCCGAGCGCTTCCTCCCCTGGCTCGCCGCCGGGGCGATTCTCGTCCTCAGCGCCCTCAACTACGCCGGAGTTCGTCCCGCCGCCTGGACCCAAAACGTCTTCACCCTCCTCAAACTCGCCGCGCTGGTGGTCTTGATCCTCGCGGGACTCCTCCTGTCCCCTGACACTCCCCAACCCCCAACCCCCAACCCCCAATCCCCAGCACCAGCCGGCTTCCTCGCCACTTTCTTGGCCCTCGCCACCGCATTCGTGCCAGTGCTCTTCGCATACGGGGGGTGGCAGCAGACCAACTTCATCGCGGAGGAGCTGATCGAGCCCGAAAAAAATCTTCCCAAGGCGCTCGTGCTGGGGGTGCTCTCGGTCGTAGCGGTCTACCTCCTCGCCAACCTTGCCTATCTTCGGACGCTCGGCGTCGACGGCCTCGCCCGGAGCACCGCCCCTGCCGCCGACACCATGACCGCGGTTCTGGGTGTTCCGGGCCGCACACTGATCAGCATCGGGATTGTCGCTTCGACCTTCGGCTTCCTCGATCTGGTCATCATGGTGTCGCCGCGGGTCTACCAGGCGATGGCGGC
>CAZHSO010000020.1:27588-42975 GCA_964535105.1 uncultured Gemmatimonas sp. | reverse complement strand
CTCTGTCGGCCGTGGCGATTCTTGGCGGGGTGGCGCTCGCCATCTCCGCGCGGTCACGTTAGCCGATAGCAGATAGCCGCCCCACCGGCACCCGCACCTCCACCCCATGTTCCCTCCGGTCATCGGTGAGCGGAATGAGCGACCCTTCCCGCTCGACGCCGTCCATCGCCAGCGTCGCTTCGCCGTTCTCGGCCGCGCGCACCACGATGTGATAGAGGGTGTCCCGGTACCGGTAGTGAATGGTGAACGGTTTCCAGTCCGCCGGCAGGACCGGCGTAATCCGCAGGCTCTCCCCTTCCAGACTCACCCCGAGCAGTGATTCCAGAATGAGCCGGTAGAGCCACCCCGCCGATCCGGTGTACCAGGTCCATCCGCCGCGACCGGTGTGGGGAGGGACCGCGTACACATCGGCCGCAACCACGTAGGGCTCGACCTTGTAGATCGCGGCATCGGCCGGCGTGCCGGCGTGCTCCAGCGGGTTGATCATGCCGAAGAGCTCCCAGGCGCGCGCGCCGTCGCCCAGTGCGGCGAACGCCATCGCGGTCCAGATGGCCGCGTGGGTGTACTGTCCCCCGTTCTCACGAACCCCCGGTACGTAGCCCTTGATGTAACCCGGCTCGAGCGGGGACTTGTCGAACGGCGGATCGAGCAACTGCACCAACGAGTCCTCCCGCCGCACCAGATGCCGGTCCACGGCCTCCATCGCCTGGCGGGATCGCTCCGGGTGCCCCGCCCCGCTGAGCACCGACCAGCTTTGCGAGATCGAGTCGATGCGGCATTCGGCATTCTCCGCGGACCCCAGCGGCGTGCCATCGTCGAAATACGCGCGACGGTACCAGTCCCCGTCCCACCCGTGCTCCTCCAGCGCCCCGCGCAGCCGCGTTGCCTCCTCTCGGCAGCGCGTCGCGAAACCCGGGTCGCCGCGGGCGCTCGCGAGCTCGGCGAACCGCTGGAGCGTGTCGTAGAGGAAAAACCCGAGCCAGATGCTTTCCCCCTTGCCCTTGTCGCCGACCAGATTCATCGCGTCGTTCCAGTCGCCCGAGCCCATCAGCGGGAGCCCATGCAGGCCGAACCGCAGCCCGTGGGTAATGGCGCGAACGCAGTGCTCGTACAGCGACGCCGTCTCCATCGACGGAATGGGGAGATCGTAATAGGCATCCTCGTCGGCGCCGATCGGGCGTCCCTCGACGAACGGCACCAGCTCGTCGAGCACGCCGGTATCGCCCACCGTGCGCACATACCGGCAGACGGCCACCGGAAGCCAGAGATAGTCGTCGGAGCACCGGGTGCGCACGCCGCGGCCGGTCGGTGGATGCCACCAGTGTTGAACGTCCCCCTCGACGAACTGGCGCGCCGCCGCGCGCAGCAGATGCTCGCGCACGAGTCGGGGCTCGGTATGCACCAGGGCCATGACATCCTGCAGCTGATCCCGGAAACCGAACGCTCCTCCCGACTGGTAGTACCCGCTTCGCGCCCAGAGCCGGCAGGCGATGGTCTGATAGACCAGCCAGCCGTTGGCGAGAATGTCGAGCGCCGGATTGGTCGTTTCGACGCGGACGGCGCCCAGTGTTCTGCTCCAGTACTTCCACACCTCCTCGAGGGCCCCGCGCGCCGCCGCGGATCCCCCGTATTTCTGCAGCAGACGGCGCGCCTCGTCGGTGTCCCGTCCGATGCCGAGCGTGAACACCAGCTCGCGCTCGTCTCCGTCGGCCAGCTCGAAGGGGACCTGTAACGCCGCGCAGGGATCCAGCGCGGCCCCCACCCGGCCGGACAGCCTGACTCGGCTCAGAACCGCCGGGCTCGCCGGCGTCCCATTGCGACCGAGGAATTCGGCGCGATCCCCGGTGACCGACCGATTGGACTCGTTGACGTCGAAGAAGGCGGCCCGTCCTCCGAATGACGGGCTGTACCGGTTCCGTGCAAACACGGCGCCGGTGACGGGATCGACCTCGGTGATCACATGCATCGCGGACGATCCGCGCAGATCACCGAGCACCCACTCGACGTATCCGGTGGCCGAGAGATGGCGCCCCCGTCCCGAGCGGTTGCGAACGCGGAGCACCGCGAACTTGACCGGCGCATCGGTGGCCACGTACACGGTGAGCTCGGTCGCGATGCCGCCCTCGGTGTGCTCGAAGACGCTGTAGCCGAAGCCGTGCCGGGTGATGTACGGCGTCTGTCCCCGGGCCGGCAGCGGCGTCGGAGACCAGAGGTGCCCGGATTCTTCATCGCGAAGGTAGAACGCCTCGCCGCTCGGATCGCTCACCGGATCGTTGTGCCATGGCGTGAGGCGCAGCTCGTGGGCGTTCTCCGCCCAGGTGAACGCCGACCCGCTCTCCGAGACGACGGTGCCGAAGCCGGGATTGGCGAGCACGTTCACCCAGGGCGCCGGAGTGACCTGGCCTGACATGGTACGGATGACGTACTCCCGCCCATCGGCGGTGAACCCGCCCATGCCGTTGAAGAAGCGCAGGTCCGCGGCGGGAGGCTGAACCGGGGACCGCTGATCGCCCCGGTGGGTCCGGCTCGGCACCAGCCGGGGAATCGCGGGCTCCGCCCCTCGCCGCCGGTTAATCTGATCCGGGAGCGGCCCGCGAGTGTCGGTGAGGATGACCCGAGCCACGGCCTGAACGAGCACACGATCCTCGCTGGAGATCTGATCCGCCGGCCGCACGAAGAGACCGCCGGAGCGATCGGTCACATTCGCATGCATACCGGGTGCGATGAGACCCATGATCTGCTCGTGAAGCATCTGCCGGTACCCCGAGTAGTCCTCGTTCCAGATCACCAAGTCGACCGCGAGCCCTTTCAGCCGCCAATAGGCATGCGCCTGCACCAGCCGGCGAACGAGATCGAAGTTCGCGGGATCGGCGATCTGCAGCAGCACGATGGGAAGGTCACCCGAGATCGCATAACTCCAGAGTCCCGACTGCCCCTTCCGATTGCGCAACAACACCCCGGCGTCGGCTCGGAGCGCCGGGTGGGGATAGAGCACCGAGCCGGCCAGACGACCATAGAGCTGGGCGTCGCCCTCAGTGGCATTGAGCTGGCGCAGCACGACATGGCTATGGGTCCAGGCGAGGTCGAAGACCCGGTCGGCCAGCCGGCGATCCTGGTACTTGTCGACCAGGCCGAGGCAGGCCTCACGCGTATCGGTGATGCCGGTCACCACGTTGATGGTGACCGACTGTTCCGGCTCGAGGGTGATCCGGGTCCGGATCGCGAGCACCGGATCGAGCACCGATCCCGCCCCTCCAGCGAGCGGACCCGGAGCGCGCATCGCCTCCGGCGCCGCGAGAGAGTTACCCCGGCCGACAAATTGCAGGCGGCTGGTCTCGAACGACGCGTCGCGCGCTTCCGCGCCGTGTACCGCCATGAGGTTGCAGAGCCAGTGCACTGGCTCGGAGGCGGAGCGGGGCCGTCGGGTGCACAGAATGGCTTGGCGCTGCCGCAGGATCTCGGTCTGCACGAAGAGATTGCTGAACGCCGGATGCAGCGCGTCGGGGGCTGGGGGCGCCAGGACGACCTCGGCATAGCTGGTGACTTCGAGCACGCGACTCGACCGGCTGCGATTGGTGAGGGTGATGCGGCGGAGCTCGACGTCATCCTCGGGCGAGACGGCGATTTCGGTGTGGGTCTCGATGTCGTCGTCGCGGCGGCGGAACTCGACCCGCGCCTCCGAGAGGATTGCCTCGTAACTCTCGGCCCGCTGCAGCGTCGGCTGGTACGCCGAGGACCACACCGCGCCGCTGATGACGTCGCAGATGTAGCAGAAGCTCCCCCAGTTGTCGCGGGTGCCGTCCTCGCGCCACCGGGTGACGGCGAGGTCCCTCCACCGGCTGTACCCCCCGCCGGCGTTGGTCACCATCACGTGATAGCGGCCGTTGGAGAGCAGCTGGACCTCGGGAACCGGAGTTGACGGGCTCGCGATCACCCGGATGGAGGATTCGCTGCCTCCCGCGATGGGGACGAGGTCGGCCACTTCCGAGGTGTGCGGATGATAGGCGGTGGCCCGTGGCAGCCGTTCCTGCAGGAGCAGCATGGTCGCGCGGAAGCGGGGATCGCTCTCGAAGCGGCGCTGCATCGGGCGGTCGAGCAGGAGCCAGCCGAAGGCGAGCAGACTCATCCCCTGATGATGCGCCATGTAGGAGCGCACCACCGCGCGGGTCTGCCCGCGCGGCAGCCGGCTCTGCGTGTAGTCCACCGCCTCGTACATTCCGTAGGCGCCCGCAAACCCCTCCCCGGTCATCCGCTCGAGGTTCTCGCACGCCTCTTCCGGAAGCACCATCAGAGCGAGGGCGGATGCGTATGGCGCGATGACGTGATCTTCGGCCAGCCCGCGCTTGAGCCCGAGCCTTGGCACACCGAACGCGCGGTACTGATAGACGAGCTGGCCGTCGACCGCGTTGTACCCCGACTCCGACATCCCCCACGGCACACCGAGGGCGGCGCCGTACTCGATCTGCCGTTCCACCGCCGTCCTGCAGGACTGCGCCAGCAGGGTGTTGTCGTAACTCGGCATCACCAGCAGCGGCATCAGATACTCGAACATCGACCCGCCCCACGACATCAGCACCGGATCGCCACCCACGCTCGCCAGCAGCCGTCCCAGCGCAAACCAGGTGTCCTGCGGAAGATGGCCCTCGGCAATCGCCACGAAGCTGGTGAGTCGCGCCTCCGAGGCGAGAAGGTCGTAGAAGCTGCTGTCCCGCCGGTGCTCCCCCACGTTGTACCCGATGGCAAGGAGATGGCGCGTGCGGTCGTAGAGGAACTCGTACTCCACCTCGGCCAACCCGTCGATTCGCGCCGCCAGCCGCTCCATCGCGCTGATCCGCTCCCGTGCCGAGCGCGCAACGGTTTCGCCGGCGGACCCATCGTGCCGCGACAGCTCCCGCAGGGAGGGAATCGCCCAGGCGGGATCTTCGCGGGGAATCCACTCGAGCGCCCGAAGAGCGCGTCCGGCCTGCTGCGCGAGTTTCCTGCCCCAGAGGGCGATGGCGTCGTCGGCGGGCGCCGAGGTGCCGAGCAGCGTTGAAGCCGTCCCCGCAGCCTCCGCGAGATGCTCGAGGCGCTGGCGCGCATCCTCGAAAAGCACCGGGGGAGCGTCGAGCGTTTCGGCGAGCGAATCCCGGAACCTGGCGAGCTCGGGAGGGACGCGATCCTCGAGCAGCTCGGACAGCACGAGCAGTGTGTCGCGGAGTCCGCGAAACACACGGAATCCAGTGACCGGGTGATCGGGGAGCGCGAGCAGCCCTGCTTTCAGGGTGAGGAGGTGCGCCGAGAGATTACCGCTGTCCACGGTGGACACATACCGCGGCAGGAGCGGGATCAGGGAGCGGGTGTCATACCAGTTGTAGAAATGGCCGCGATGCCGCTCCAGGAGGTCCATCGTCTCGAACGTGCTGGTCGTTCTTTCCACCAGCACGTCGGATTCGAGGTATCCGAAATCATAGGCCGAGAGATTGGCCAGCAGCGAGAGGCCGATGTTGGTGGGTGACGTCCGGTGCGCCACCGTGGGCGTGGGGTGCTCCTGAAAATTGTCGGGAGGAAGCCAGTGGTCCTCGGCGCCCACGAAGGTCTCGAAAAACGCCCAGGTCTTCCTCGACAGGCGGTGAAGAAATTCCCCCTGCTCCGCGGTGAGGCGCGCGTCGCGCACCGGAATCGGCCGGCTCAGCCACCAGGCAAGGAAGGGGGAGGCGCCCCAGAGCAGAAGCAGCGGCCACGCGACCAGCAGGGCGCCGGGCCGGAACGCGGCGAGCAGGGCCAGGCAGATCGCGGCGACTGTCGGAGCGACCCACATCCGGCGTATCGCGGAGGCGAGGTCCGCATCGCCGGTCCGCTCGATCTCGCTGGAGGCGTTCCATTCGAGAAGATGGCGCCGGCTGAACATGACGCGCCAAAGCGTCCGCGCGATCGCATCCAGGCTCACGAACGCTTCGTACGGCAGACACGCGAGGGTGAACGCTGACTGAGCCAGATCCACGCCGGCGGTGTGCCACACCGCCGCCAGATGCTGGCGGAGCGATATCTCCTCGGTTTTCCGGAAGAGGTCGAGGAGCGCGGCGACGGTCCGGGGAAGCAGGAGCGAGCCGACGATCGCGATGGTCCAGAGCCAGACCGGATGGAAGAAGCTCCAGGCCAGAATCAGGAGCAGCACCATCGCCGGGGGCACCAGGCTGCGGCGCAGATTGTCGAGAAGCTTCCACCGCGAAAGACCCGAGAGCGGGTTCCGGCGGCGGCGGCCGGAGGCGGTGGGGACCCGCGGGAGCAGCCAGCCCAGGAGCTGCCAGTCACCGCGGATCCAGCGGTGCCGGCGCCTTACATCGGTGGTATAGCGGCTGGGATACTCCTCATACAGGATGACGTCGGTGAGGAGACCCGCCCGCGCGTGACACCCTTCGAGCAGGTCGTGACTCAGAATCCGGTTGTCGGGCAGACGCGACTCGAGCGCCTGCTCGAATGCTTCGACGTCATATATGCCCTTGCCGATGAAGGAGCCTTCCTGGAAGAGATCCTGATAGACGTCGGAAACCGTCCGCGTATAGGGATCGATCCCGGGGTTATTCCCGAACAGGGAGGCATAGCGCGAGCGGCTCGCGGCGGGAAGACTGACACCGACCCGCGGCTGGAGAATCCCGTATCCCTCACAGACACACTCCCGGTCGCGGTCAAAGCGCGCCCGGTTGAGCGGATGGGCCATCGCCGCCGCAGAGAGCCGCGCCGAATCGCGGGGCAGCTGGGTGTCGGTGTCCAGCGTGATGACGTAGCGGACCGTTCGGAGCGGCTCCGTCCTCCCTGCCACGACGGCGAACGGCTCGACAATTCCGTGCCGGAGGAGCGCGTTGAGGTCGGCGAGCTTGCCGCGCTTTCGCTCGCGGCCCATCCAGACCCGCTCCCGTGAATTCCACCGGCGAGGGCGGTGGAAGAGGTAAAAGGCGTCGCCATCTTCCCGCGGGTACCGGGCATTGAGGTCCCGGATGCGCGCACGGGCGAGGTCGACCAGCGCGGCGTCTTCCGGCATGTGCTCCACCGGCGCATCCACGAGATCGGTGAGCAGCGCGAAATGCAGGCGATCGTCCCGATTGGCCAGGAAGCGCACCTCGAGCGCTTCGCACAGCTCGTCGACGAAGGGCGGCGTGGTGAGAATCGTCGGCACCACGACGAGGGTCCGGGAGCCCTCCGGGATGCCCTCCGAGTAGTCCATCTTGGGGAGGAGCCGCGGCCGGGCGAGCAATGAGGCGAGCCAGTTGACCAGCGCCACCGCGAGCTGGCTCGCGGTCACCAGCGCGAGCGCCCCCACGAGCACCTGCATCCCGATGTTCCAGCCCTCCGCTCCGACCGCCGCGATCGCGAGACCGGCCAGCAGCGCGGGGAGGAGGAACACCGGACCCAGGTAGTGTGCGAGGGGGGTCGGGGATTCGATCCCCGAGGGCGGGAGCCCGGCCATCCGCTCGAGCTGGGGGAGGCCCTTTCCGATCAGGTAGTACCCGACGTGCGACGCGCGCTCGTCGGTCCCGTCCCTCCCGCGCGCCTCTTCTGCGAACTCCACCGCCTGGCGCGCAATTTCCCCTTCGGAAAAGCGGCTCTTCTTCACCAGCCGCTCCACGATATGGCGGTAGCTGTCGCGCGTGGCGAAGTCCATCTGCGCATAGATCCCCGCCGGATCCTCGCGCAGGATTTCCTCCACCACGCTCATCGATTCGACGAACCCCCGCCAGTCCATCGCGCCGAGGAACCGGAGGCTTCCGATGCTGTTGCTGATGGAGACCTGGTCGGCGGCTTGCTGCTGGTTCTCGATCTGCACCAGGAGCTCGATCGTCTGCCCCGATTCGGAGAGCCGCTGCGCGACCCACGTCAATGGAAGCGCCAGCGCGGGACTCTGCCCCTGCAGCCGGCGCGCCAGCTCGGCGACGAATGCGCTCGACATCGGAGGGTTCGAGCGCGCCATATCGGCGACGACGAGAATGAGGCTCTTGGGGTCGGTCTCGACCGTCGAGGTCATTTCGTCGGCCCAGGTCTCCGCGCGGTTCCGGTCGAGGCGCCCCGCCAGCACCCGCGCGGCCACCCGGCGAAGATTCTCGATGAGCGCGAGGCGCAGCATGATCGGGATCGCCCAGAGCTCGCCCAGTGTGAGGGCGGCGACCGTTTGATAGGCCGCGACGAAGCTGTTGAGGCTTTCGGGGTCGACCCGCCCATCGCCGTGCGAAATCGTTTCGAGCGCGATGTCGTAGACCCGGGGCAGTCGCGCCGATGGACCGGTGACGAGACGGGGGAGCTCCCGGCTGTACCCTTTGGGGAGATGCCGCTTCGCGGTGCGAATCTGTTCTTCGATGAGATAGAAGTTGTCGAGCAGCCATTCAGCCGCGGGCGCGATCCGGCGCTCCGCCTTCGCCGCGGAAGTGAGGAGATCCAGCGCCTCTATGAGCACCGCTTCGTTTTCGGCCAGCCGCGAGAGAAGCTGATCGGGAGTGCGCTCGGAAGCGATTCGGTGCGAGGCGGCAAGCCGGCGGCCGTGCTGCTCCATCTGATCCCGGCTGAAGAGCTCGGACCGGAGGGGCAGCTCATACCCCACCGGCTCCGGGGCCAGCCCGGTACCGCGGAGGATAGTGCCGATGATCTTCTTGCCCGAAACCTTCACCCCGGAGACTCCATTTCGTTACCTAACCGCAAGATAGGCGGTGCGTCATGCAACGGTATTCGCGTTGCCGGTATCTCATGGACTGATCCCCAAACCCGAGAACCACAATGTTGGTCGCACTCGCTGCCCTGCTCATGTTTCAGGAGTTTGAAACGAAGAGCATGCCGCGTCCCACTGCTCTGGTGACCGCCACGACCGCCCGCGCGGTGCTTGCGCCCAGCGCACCGACGATCGATGGCCGGGATGACGACGCGGTGTGGCGGATGGCGGAGCCGATCACGGAGTTCCAGGAATTCGATCCCAACGAGGGAAAGGCGCCGCGGTATGCCACGGAGGCCCGGGTGGCCTACGATGCGCGCAACTTCTACGTCTTCGTCCGGGCCTTCGACTCCGAGCCGGGCCGCATCCTCAAGCTGCTGGCGCGCCGCGACGTCCGCACCGCGAGCGACCAGATCAAGATCATCATTGACTCGTACCACGACCGCCGGTCGGGCTACGAGTTCGCCGTCAACCCCGCAGGGGTCAAGCGGGACTACTCGGTGTTCGACGACGGGAATGAAGACGACGCGTGGGACGGCGTCTGGGAAGCGAAGACCACGGTCGATGCCCTGGGCTGGACTGCGGAGTTCCGAATTCCATTGTCACAGCTCCGCTATGCGCAGTCCGAATCCAATACCTTCGGCTTTGCGATCTGGCGCGACATCGACCGGTACAAGGAGCGGGTGAGCTGGCCGCTCTACAAGCGAAACGTGGCGGGGCTCTCCTCCCAGTTGGGTGAGGTGTCCGGGCTCACGGGCCTTGCCGCCCCGCGCCGGCTCGAATTTTCGCCCTACGTCGTCACCAAGAACGTGACGCTGCCGAAGGGCCAGAACGACTTTACCCACCAGCAACGCCTCACCGGCGGCCTCGACTTCAAATACGGGCTCTCGTCGAATGTCACCCTGGACGCAACCATCAACCCCGATTTCGGCCAAGTGGAGGCGGACCCCGCGGTGCTCAACCTCTCCGCCTTCGAGACATTCTTCCAGGAGCGACGGCCGTTCTTTATCGAAGGCGCGGGGCTGCTGAGCTTCCCGGTCAACTGTTACGCCGTCAACGATTGCGGATCGGAGAATCTCTTCTATTCCCGGCGCATCGGCCGCGCGCCGCAGCTCGGTATCGCCTACGGCGACGCGGCGTCCGCCACCGGCACCACGATCCTGGGCGCCGCCAAGATCACCGGACGGACTCCAGGCGGCTTCGCGGTCGGAGTGCTCGACGCGGTGACGGGCGGGGAAGAGGGCACGCAGGACCGTACGATCGAGCCGCGCTCGAACTACGCCGTGGTCCGCGCGACGAAAGATTTCCGCAAAGGCGAAACCGGTATCGGCCTCATCGGGACGCTGGTGAACCGCTCGAACGACGAGTGGACCGAGGCCTCACTCCGCGGCAGCGCGATGGTCGGCGGCGTCGATCTGCGTCACCGGTTCTTGAAGAGCCGCTTCGAGCTCACCGCGAAGATCGTCGGATCCCGGGTGACGGGCACCGAAGCAGCGATCGCCGCGACCCAGCGGAGCTCGGTGCACTACTTCCAGCGTCCCGACGGCTCGCTCGACTACGATCCGAGCCGCACATCGCTGGGCGGAAACTCGGAGCAGGTCACCTTCGGCAAGGTCGGCGGGGGAAAATTCCGCTTTCAAACCAGCTACCAGCGGGTCTCTCCCGGCTTCGAGACCAACGACCTGGGGTTCCTCCGGCGGGCCGACTGGCAGAGCCAGGCGACCTGGGCCTCGATCCAGCTCAACAAGCCGGGTCCGTTCTACCGCCGTCTCTTCTGGAATTTCAACGAGTGGAACGACTGGACGACGGCGGGATTTCCGCTCGACCACGCGGTGAACACCAACGTGCATACGGAGCTGCCCAACAGCTGGTGGCTGCATCTGGGTGGCACGCTGGGCGGGCTCGGCACGGTCTACTGCGACCGCTGTTCTCGGGGCGGTCCCGCGCTCCGGACGTCGACCTACCTGTCGCCGTGGGGCGGCGTGCAGGGCGATTCCCGCTGGCCCGTCGTACCGGGCATCTGGTTCAACTACCTGAATGCCGACGAAGGGCGCACCCAGTCCTTCAACGTGAGTCCGTCATTCGATTTCCGGGTGGCCACAGGATGGACCTGGAGCCTCGGCGCCGGGTATTCCTGGAACCGGGATGCCAGGCAGTGGTATGGGAACTTCACCGACGCCGGCTCGGTGACGCACTACACCTTCGCCCACCTGCTCCAGCGCACCTACAGTCTCCAGGCGCGGGTCAACTTCACCGCGTCGCCGAATCTGACGGTGCAGGCCTACGCGGAACCGTTCATCAGCAACGGGAAATACAGCGACGTCCGCGAGCTGGCCGATCCCCGCGCCGCGCGCTATGACGATCGCTTCAGGCTCTACAACGACGCGGCAGTGATCGCGGACCCGGGCGAGTTCAATTTCAAGCAGTTCAATTCAAACGTGGTGCTGCGCTGGCAGTACCGGCCGGGATCGGCACTCTTCCTGGTGTGGCAGCAGGGACGCTCGGACAGCCAGGTCTACACCGATCGCACCTTTGGGCGGGACATCGACCGGCTCTTCAGCGCGCACCCGGACAACACCTTCCTGGTGAAGCTGAGCTACTGGTTCGATCGCTGAAGTTGGGTACGACGGAACGCCGGTCGATCGGCCGGCGCGAGCGCGGTCATCCACTGCGGATTCCTCGCGAGCACGGTTTCGGCCCACCGCTGTTCTTTCGAGGCAAGGTTGTCGAGCTCGGTGGCGAGCTCCTGGAAGCGCGCCGCATCGATCCGGCTCAGGAAGACCGGCTGTCCGTCGCGCACCACGAATGACTGCTGGCGCTCCAACGTGAATTCCGCCAGGGAATCAAGCATTGCCGCGGTAGCACGCTGTACTTCGGCGTACGCGGCGAGATCTCGCTCCCAATCCTGCAGGGCATCGCCCGCTGCGGCGAACAGGCCGTGGCGTACTCCGTCCGTCCCCTCCAGTGAATCCGCCCGCAGAACCAGTCGCGACGCCAGCACCGACGCGCTCGACTGGAGCGTATCCACCCGCCCCAGATAGCCCGCCATCGCCGAGCGCAGGGTGCGGAGCGACACGGGTGTCTGTAAGGCACGGCCGCGTACGCGCTGATCGAATCGTTGCTGCGCCAGCCACTCCTCGAGAAGGTGCTGCTGGAGGGCGATCGAATCCCCGAATTCCGTCACCAGCAGGTCGAGGGCCGCTTGCATCTCGGGGCGTGGCGTTGCGGTGGCCGACACGGCGCTCGGTATTGAATCGGGCGCGCGAGCCAGGAAAAAGAGAAGCGCCAGCACCGCCACGCCCACAAGCGCAAGGGCCGCGGCGCGGGCTCCCGACTTCTCCGCTCTGCGCCCGGCTCGCCCACCTCCCACCGGTGGAGCCGTCCCGAGGCGGTTCCGCTCTAGGGCAACGACCACCTGCTGGTACGCGACGACCATTTCGGCAGGCCGGAAGTACTCCTCGTCGCCGACGGCGAGAGGAGTATCAGGAGTGATGAGGCCGTCGCGAACGGCCTGCGCGAGCCGGGTGACGTCCTCCAGGACCGCGACCTTGCCTCGACTGTCCTTGTAGCGGAAGTGCATGGCAGAAGTGAGCGCAAAGGACGTACCGATTGCCACAGGAGCGATCGACACCCGCAACTCCCGGCAAGCCAACGAGTTGAGTCACCGCGGAGGGAGGTTTTCCGGACTTCCGCCGGGCGGGCCTTGGCGCATCTTGCGACACTGGACGAAAAGACGCCTGCTGCTGTGCGTGCCATCCGGCCAGGGGTCGTCACTCTTCCAGTCGTCCCCCACACTGGAGCGAATCATGGCGAAACTGGTCGGCAGAAAACGCATGTTGGTCGCGGGTCTCTCGGTCGCTGCGGTTGGGATTCTGGCCGCGGCGGTCGCTGGTGGCGGCGCGGACGGAGGACTTTTCGGGTCCCGCCGCATCAAGGCCACGCTTCCGACCGGTACCACGTTCGTGGCCTCGCTGTCGAGCCGCCTCTCGACCGAGGGTCTCAAGGAGGGGCACCCCGTCACGCTCACTACACACGACCCGCTCAAACTCGCCGACGATCGCGTGCTGCCGGCGGGCGTTGTCATCCGGGGAGAAGTCACTCACGCGCAGGGCGGCGGACGCATCGCGGGCGCTCCCGAGCTGACCATCCGCTTCCGGGAGATCGAGGTCGGCGGGTCGAATTATCCCATCACCGCCGAGCCGTTCCGGGTCCGGGGCAAGGATGACCTGGTGGAGAGTGTGGCGGAGATCGGCGGTGGCGCCGTGGTGGGCGGCATCGTCGGCGCTGTCGCAGGCAGCACGGTGAAGGGCGCGGTGATCGGCGGCGTGCTCGGAACCGGCGTGGCGGTGGCCACCAAGGGGAATCAGATCGTGCTTCCCGCGGGGCAGAGACTGCGGGTCCGCCTGACTGCCCCGGTCACCGTGACCTACAAACCCATCGCCGGGACGGATCAGGACAAAGACAAATAGTAGCGCCCTGCTGTTCCTCGCTGTTCCCGTTCACGCCCAGCTCGCGCCGCCGGAGCGATCGGCGGCGCGCTACGTCGATTCGCATCAGGTCGAGGCGGCCCCCTGACCTCTCCAGGGGACTTCTGGCTAATCTCCGCCGGCGTGGTAAATTCCCCCCCCCGGCATGCGTTTGCTCGTCTCATTGATCCGAAGCACTCAGGGCGAGTGCCGCGCCCAACTTCCTTTCTTCATGGAGGCGCTATGCAATTTCACCGCTCCCTGCTGCCGCTGGCGTTGGTCGTCACCACACCTGCCGTCCTGTCCGCCCAGACCCCTGCCCCGCCGACCAACAACATCCTCTCGGTGTTTCGTGAATCGGTGAAAGTCGGCAAGGGAGCCGCCCACAACGCCCATGAGGACGCCTGGGCGCGGGCGCTGGGAGGCGTGGCGGGAGCCGAGCCCTTTATCGCAATGTCGTCGCTGACCGGTCCCAACGAGATCTGGTACATCGTTGCGTACCCGACTTGGGCCGACTACGAGAAATCGGGCAACATGTCCCGGGCGAACGCGGCCCTCGCCGCCATCGACAAGCAGTTTCGCCCGATGGAGGGCGATTACCTCAGCGATTCGCGGGGGATGACCCTCCGCCAGCGGTCGGAGTTGAGCTACGGCGGTCCCTCCGATTTGCCCAACATGAGGTACGTCTCGGTCACCCGCGTGTCGGTGCGTCCGGGCCACACGTCCGAGTACGAGGAAGCGCGCCGCCTCATCAAGGAGGCGCATGAGAAGGCCGGTCTGACCGACAAATATGCGATGTACGAGGTCTCTTCCGGCGCGCCGTCGGGGACCTTTTACACATTCGTCGCCAGAAAAACGCTCGCCGAGCTGGACCAGGGGGGCACCATTCACGGCCCGGCCTACCTCGCGGCGCTCGGCGGCGAGGAAGGTCAGAAAAAGCTCGGGGCACTCATCGCCAGCGCAGTCATCAGCCAGCAAACCGATCACTTCGAGTTCACGCCGTCGCAGAGCGTCCCCATGGCGGAGTGGGTGACGGCGAATCCGGGGTTCTGGAAGCCGAAGGCGATGATGGCGCCGGCCAAGAGACCCGCCGCTCCGAAGCCGTAGCGCACCACCAGGGTGGACATCGGGCGCGCCCCGGAGCAGCTTCCGGGGACGCTCCCCCGCCCGTAGAGGCCTCATGACCCGCGCCGCCGCCCTCCTCGCCACCCTCTCGTTCTTTGCCCCGATCGCCGCCGCCCAGCGCCCCGCCGCCTCGTCCTCGGGCTACACGATGGCGCAAGTCAAGAGCCTTCCGTTTCCCAATGAGCTCACCGCCGCGGCCACCGGGCAGCGCCTCGTCTGGGCACTCAACGAGGGCGGGCTTCGAAATATCTGGGTTGCCGAAGGTCCGGCGTTCGCCGCTCGCAAGCTCACCGCCTACGGAATGGATGACGGGCAGGAGCTGACCTCGGTCCAGGTCAGCAATGATGGCAAGTGGGTGGTATACGTGCGGGGCGGAGAGCACAGCTCCAACTGGAGCGAGCTGCCCCCGAACCCTGCGTCGATGCCGGTGCCGTTCAAAGTACAGATCTGGGCGGTGCCCTTTGCCGGGGGAACACCCAAGCTGCTCGCCGACGGAGACGAACCGGTGATCTCGCCTCGGAACGATGTGGTCGCCTATCTGAGCGGTGGACAGGTGATGACCGTCCCGATCGATGGGTCCTCCGCGGGAAAGCGTCTCTTCTTTGCCCGCGGCGCGAGCGACCCGCGGTGGTCCCCCGACGGGTCGCGCTTGGCGTTCACCTCGAATCGCGGCGATCACGCCTTTATCGGCGTCTTCACCAATGATACTACGCCGATCCGCTGGATCGCCCCCACGACATCGCGGGACGGCTCGCCCCGCTGGAGTCCCGACGGGACGCGTATTGCGTTCGTGCGCCGCCCGGGCGCGGGGGGACCGGTGGCGCCGATCCTGGAACAACGTCACCAATCCTGGTCGATTTGGACGGCGGACGTCGCCACCGGCGCCGGTCGCCAGCTCTGGAGGGCCCCCGAAACGTTGCGCGGCTCACCGCCGTCCACCCACGGCGGGTCCAACCTCGGCTGGGGCGCGGGTCGGATCGTGTTTCTCTCCTACATGGACGGCTGGCCGCACCTCTATTCGATCGCCGAAAATGGCGGCGCGCCTCTCCTGCTCACTCCCGGCGAGTACATGGCCGAGTACATCCAGCTTTCCCCCGACGGGAAGTTCCTGGTCTTCGC
>CAZHSO010000020.1:16494-27488 GCA_964535105.1 uncultured Gemmatimonas sp. | reverse complement strand
GCAGCTGGTGACGCCCCGCAAAGTGGTCTACAAGGCGAGCGACGGTGTCGCGGTGCACGGCCAGCTCTTCGAAAAGGCGGGCGGCCCGGCAAAGAAGGCGGCGGTAATCTTCGTCCATGGTGGTCCGCCTCGGCAGATGCTCCTGGGCTGGCACTACTCCGACTACTACTCCAACGCCTACGCGATGAATCAGTATCTCGCGAGCCGGGGATTCGTGGTGCTGTCGGTGAATTACCGGCTGGGGATCGGCTACGGCTATGAATTCCACCGGCCTACCGCAGGCGGGGCACAGGGAGCGTCGGAGTATCTCGATGTAAAGGCGGCGGCCGAATGGCTCAGGACCCAGCCGCAGGTAGATCCGGCGCGGGTCGGCATTTACGGTGGCTCGTACGGCGGGTTCCTCGTCGCTCTCGGGCTGGCCCGAAACTCGGATCTGTTCGCGGTGGGCGTGGACATCCACGGCGTGCACGACTGGCTGGGTGACGGCGGACGAGGATTCTTTTCCCGGGACCGCTACGAGGAAGCGCCCGACCGGGCGAAGGCGCTCGAGCTGGCCTGGCAGTCCTCACCGGTCGCTTCCATCAACTCGTGGAAGTCACCGGTGCTCCTGATCCATGGGGACGACGATCGCAACGTACGCTTCAGCCAAACGGTGGACCTGGCCCGACGGCTCGCCGGGCTGGGCATCGAGTTCGAGGAGCTGGTGATTCCGGACGACACCCACCACTGGATGCGGCACGCGAACGCCGTGAAGATCGACAGCGCGACGGCGGCGTACTTCGAAAAGAAACTGCTGCCGGGAGGCCCTGAGAGACCCTGACCGGGGGCCATGGCCGCCGAGCCGAGGTTCTCGTCCACGTCGCGACTCTTACGCTGGCCGGGCGGATGATGCATCTTCCTGCTGCTCGTGGGTGGAGTGGGCGCCCGCGGCAGGCAATTTTCCTCGGAGGATATCTGATGCGACGTTTGGCTTTTGCCCTCGGCGCGGCGGTCCTGGTCGGCTGCGCCAAGACGGAGACCCCGCCCGCGGAACCGCCCGCGCCACCCCCCGCGCCGCCGGCGATCAACCTGACTGATCTCACCGGGACCTGGACGGTAGTGGTCAAGGCGGAGGGAAGTGACAGCACGCTGCTGAGCTATCAGATGACCGCCACCGCCAACGAGACCGGCTGGATGATCATGCTGCCCAAGCGGGCGCCGATGGCGCTCCAGGTGACCGCCTCGGGTGACAGCATCATGACCAGCGTCGGACCGTACGAGAGCGTCCTGCGCAAGGGAGTTCAAGTGAGTACCCAGGGGGTACTGCGGCTTCAAGACGGGAAGCTGATGGGTACGACCGTCGCCCACTACAAGACGGCCATGGCCGACTCGGTGGTCCGACTTCGGAACGAGGCCACCCGGATGCCGTAGCACGGCGCCTTCTCTCCCTCCTCCCGCGGGGCGTAGATCACGGGAGCATCCAAGATTCCAGGCGGGAGGGGGAAATGGGCAAGCTCATGAAGAAACTGGCCAGCCGGAGCAAGGACGCGGCGCGGAAGGCCTACGAGAAGGCCGAGACGAAGATCCTGGTCGCGGAGGGAAGAAAGTCCGTCCGCGGAAAGGTCCGCACGGTCAAGAAGGTCACTCGTAAGGCGATCAAGACCGGTCTGATCGCCGGTGCCCTCGCCGCGGCGGGGGTGGTGGCGAGGGAGATAAGGAAGAGGCGCAGGAAGGACTGAGGGCGCTAAGGCGCAAGGGCGCAATGTAGGTCACTTTGCGTCTTTGCGCCTTTCCGCCCTTCCGCCTTCTCACAGCATCGACCCCAACATCGACGCCAACCGCTCCATCAGCTTCTCCCGGAACGGCCGGGCGAGCCACTCGGCGTGGGAGATCCGGCGCGACTGGGCGAGATCCCTCGCGAAGACCTCGGCGGCCGCGCGGGCAAACTCGGCGTCGTAGATGTTGAGGCTCGCTTCATCGTTCAAGTGGAACGAGCGCGGGTCGGAATTGGTGGATCCCACCGAGACCATCAGCCCGTCCACGATGAAGACCTTGCAGTGGTACGCACCGTCTCCGAATCCGTGTGTTTGCCCGGGGTGATGATCTGGACTTTGACTCCGCGCTTAAGTGCGTCGGTCAGCGCCTTGCTGGCCAGCTCGTCGGGGACGAAGTATGCGCCGGAGAGGTAATTCGACGCCCGCATCCTTCATCATCGTGATGTACGTGTCGTCCATCTTGTTCCCGCCGAGCCAGTCCACCAGCACGTGGACCTTGACGCCGGCCCGCGCGCGCTCCGGATGGCTTGCAGCATCGACGGAAAAATCTGATCCCCGTTGAGGAGCGTTTCGACCCGGTCGCCTCCCACGACTGTGGGGCCGAGGGCGATCCCCATCGCCCGGATGAAATCGGGGGCGCGCTCCGTTACCAGGGACGCCTTTTCTTGGCCTTGCGGGCCTTTCCGGCGGCATAACCCGCCGCCATGACCGCGCTGGCGGCCAGCGCGCCGGCGGCGATCTGGGCGGCGCGAGTCCCCTTGGCGCGCGCGACCGCGGCCCGGAGCGCCTTGGCGGCTTTCGCCGCGCGCGCCCGAAGGCTCGGCCCGACCGATTTAACCGCCGCTTTTGCTGCTGACTTGGCGCGCTTCTGCACCTTCTTGACTGTCTTTCGCGCTGTGGTTGCCATGCATCACTCCAGGTTGAGCGGACGTCGGGATCGTATCGCCTGCCTGCGCGATCCGCAAACAGCGCCCCGTCAGAATGCGGACGTCCCTGGCCCGATCTTCAGACACACTGACCGCCCGCTGGCTCGCCTCTTGCGCCACCGGGCCGGGAAACGACACCCCGCATGTGTGTCCAGGAACTTGCGGCCTTCCGTCTCCCTCTCTGGTGCTCCTGAATGCAACTCACGTGGAGGGTTTCTATGCAAAGATCGTCATGTGTCCCGGCATTCCTCCTCGCCGCGGCGGCGCTGGCCTGTTCCGACAATCCTGCGGGCCCGGAAGACCAGGGTACCGTCGTCTTCCAGCTCGCGACCACCGGAACCGGCGCAACCACCGCGCCCTCGCTCGCGGTGTCGGTGACCCGCGGCAGCGATGTCATCGTCATCACGGACGTGCAGCTCGTAGCCCGGAAAATCAAACTGGAGCAAGTGGAGGGAAGCTGCCCCACGGACATCGAGGAGGACCCGGAGGAGGAGGAAGAGTGCCCCAGCCTCAAGCTGGGTCCATTGCTCCTCGACCCCCCCCTCGATGAGGGGGCCGACCCTTCCTTCACGGTGGACATTCCCGCCGGCGTCTACGATGAGCTCAAGCTTCAGATTCACAAGCCTGCGGGCAGCAACGATGCCGCGTTCATCGCCGCGAATCCCGATTTCGACGGCGTGAGCATCCGGGTGAACGGGACCTGGAACGGCACGCCGTTCACCTTCACCACCGATCTCACCCAGGTCGTCGAGGTGGAGTTCGAGGAGCCGATCGAAGTGGTCGCCGACGGGGAGACGAGCCTCACCTTGTTGCTCGACGTTCGGGGATGGTTTCTCGACCAGGGCGGAGGATCTCTGCTGAACCCGCTCTCGCTGTCGCAGCAGGCGCGGTCTCAGATCGAGCAGAACATCCGGCAGTCGTTCCATGCCTTCGAGGACGACGATCAGGACGGCGAGGGGGACTGAAGCGGTTAGCGGTCAGCAGTTAGTAATTCGCAGTTCGGCGGGGATAGATTTCTTCCCCCATGCTCATCCTCGCCGCGCTGTTCCTGGCGTTCGCCCAGGACACGACCCCCGGCTTCAGCGGCCGGGACGGTCGTCTTCGAGTCCAGGTGCCCCGCATCGATGCCTCCCGGGTCTCCGAGCCTGCCGTCTCGATCGACGGCAGGCTCGAGGAGCCCGCGTGGGCGCGCGCCGCCCGGCTCACCGGGTTTTCCCAGTATCAGCCGGTGGACGGACGGCCGGCGGAAGAGCCCACCGAGGTCCTGGTCTGGTACGGTCCCGATGCCATCTACTTCGGGATCCGCGCCCGCGAGCTGCATGGCGACGTCGTGCGCGCTACCCGCGCCAATCGCGACAACATCACCAGCGAAGACAACGTTCAGATACTCCTCGACACCTACAACGACCGGCGGCTCGCGTTCCTCTTCGGCGTGAATCCGCTGGGGGTCCAGCAGGACGGTACCCGCAGCGACCAGTTCGGGGGCGGCGCCGGCGGCCGCTCGGCGACCGGAGGTGGCAACCAGAACATGAATCCGCTCGAAGGCAACGTCGATCTCAACCCCGATTACATCTTCGAGTCGCGCGGCAGGCTGGTGGAGGGGGGATACGAGGTCGAGATCAAGATCCCCTTCAAGAGTCTGCACTATCAGGACCGCTCGGAGCAGGTCTGGGGCATCAACGTCCTCCGCCGGGTGCAGCACACCGGGTTTCAGGATTCCTGGACCCCGGCGATCCGCGCCAGCGCCAGCTTCCTCGGGCAGTCGGGGACCCTCGAGGGACTGCACGACCTGAGACGGGGACTGGTGCTCGAGGTGACCCCGACCGCGACCGCGCGGCTCGACGGGTCCAGGACCGTTCCCGGCAAATGGCAGTACGAGAAAGGCGGCGAGCTCGGCGCCGACGTCCGCTGGGGTATCCGCCAGAATCTCACGATGAGCGGGACCTGGAATCCCGACTTCAGCCAGGTCGAGGCAGACGTCGGCCAGGTCGTCCTCAATGAGCGGTTCGCCCTCTTCTATCCCGAGAAACGGCCGTTCTTCCTCGACGGCCTCGAGCTGTTCGACACCCCGAACCAGCTCATCTACACCCGCAGCATCATCGCCCCGCGCGGCGGGGCCAAGCTTGCCGGCAAACTCGGACGCACCAATCTCGCGACCATGCTGGTGGCGGACGATACCCTCTACTCCTGGAGCGGCGGACACACCCCGCTCTTCGCGATTCTCCGAGCGCGCCACGATCTCCCGGGAAGCGGGACGGCGGGAGCGGTCCTCACCACCCGCGAGGATGGGCCCGATCATTCCCGCCTCGGGGGAGTTGACCTGCGGCTCTATCACTCGAAGCTGTATTACGTGGAGCTGCAGGCCGCCCAGTCGTGGGCCAGCCGGGACGGCGAGGACCTGAAGGGTCCGCTGCTGCAGGCGGTGTGGGATCGCACCGGGCGTGGCTGGGGGTTCCACTACAGCCTCCAGGCTGTGAGTCCCGAATTCGACGCGGCGGCGGGGTTCGTGAACCGCACCGGCATCCTGAACGCCGAGATCTTCAACCGGCTCAGCTTCTACGGACGGCCGGGGGCGCTTGTCCAGACCTGGGGGGGGTTCATCGGGTTCACCCGGATCTGGGAGTACTCCGATCCGGGTGACGGCGCCATCGAAGGAGGCGAGTTCATCAGCCCGAGCGCGACGATTCGCGGCGGGTGGCAGGTGGGGGGGTCGCTGGGGCGGAATTTCTTCAGCTACGAGCCATCGCTGTACGCCGGCCTCACGGTGGAGAGCGGCACGGGTAGCGCCATCGATACGCTCGCGTTCGAGGTTCCCGAACCGGAGCAAAATCAGTGGGGCGGGTCATTGCGTGTGACCACCCCGACCTTCCGGCAATTCACCGCCACCGCGAGCATCACCGCGGGCCGCGTCCCGATCTTCCGGGAGGCCGCGCCAGGCACCAGCGTCCGGATCGACGGATCGGTGGACCTCCGGCCGACGGCCGCGCTCCGCGCAACCCTGCAAATCAGCCGGCTGGCCCTCAACCGGCGCCGGGACGGCTCGCGCTCGTCCAGCGAGACGATTCCCCGGATCAAGGTCGAATACCAGGTGAATCGCTCCCTTTTTCTTCGGATGGTCGCCCAATACGCCGCCCAGAAACAAACTCCGCTGGTAGACCGGCTGGGCCGGCCGATCCTGATTGGCGGGGTAAGAGTCCCGAGCAGCAGCACCAACGAGTTCCGGATGGATTGGCTCTTCAGCTACCGCCCCGCGCCGGGAACGCTCTTGTATCTGGGATACGGCACGACCATGCAGGAGCCCAGGCAGTTCCACTTCGGTGACCTGAGTCGGACCGCCGACGGGTTCTTCGGGAAAGTGAGCTACGTGTTTCGTATGTAGCAGCCATCAGCCATCAGCTATCAGCCATCGGTTAATGGTCCGGCTATCAGACCCGCTCACCGCTCACTGTTGACGACTCCCCAGTCTCGCCAACACCTCCCCAAGTTTCCTGATCTCCTCCCCGTACCGCGCCCAGTCGCCTTCCCGCTGTGCGGCCAGCGCCGCCTGGTAGTGGCCCCGCGCCGTTGCGGCGAGCGCGCGGAGCTCCGCGTCGCTCCCCGCCGTCTCCGCCCTCGTGGTGTCTGAACCGCTCGAGGCGATGGTTTGTTCCCGGGGCGCGGCATAGCCTCCGAACAGCTCCGCCAGGGCGCCGTCCAGAGTCTCCCCCATGACGACCTGGTTCTGGTAGGCTACGATGACGCGTTTGAGCTCGGGGATCTTGCCCCCTTCCGCCCGAAGATAGAGCGGCTGAACGTACAGCAGCGATTGCTCGATCGGGATCACCAGCAGGTCGCCCCGAATGACCTGAGACCCGCGCTGGTCCCACAGCGACACCTGGCGGGAGATATCGGTGTTCTGATTGATCCGATTCATGATCTGCTGCGGTCCGAACACGAGGCTTTGTCGGGAAAGCTGGTACACCCGAAGGTTCCCGTACGCCTCGCCATCGTTCCGCGCCACCATCCAGGCCGCCAGATTGTCCTTCCCCCTCGGAGTGAACGGCACCATGTAGATGAATTCCGCCTTCGCTTCGTCGGGTAGCCGCATGATGATATGGCGCATGAAGGGGACCGATCCATCGGGCCTGGCGACCATCGGGATCTGCCACTGGTCCTCCCGGTGATAGAAGTCCTCCGGCGCGACCATGTGATAGGTGGTGTACATCGTGGTCTGTGCCCGATACAGATCGTCCGGGTAGCGAAGGTGGGCCCGGAGGTCGGCCGGCATGCTATCCAGTGGGGCGAAGAGGCCGGGGAAGATGCGCGCCCAGGTGCGGATCAGGGGATCGGCCGGAGCGCTCAGATACGCCCGGAGCGAGCCGTGATAGGCGTCGAGCACCACCTTGACGCTGTTTCGCATGTAGCTCGTGTTGTCGCCGAGTCGCTGGGCGTAGGGATACCCCGCAGAGGTCGTGTACCCGTCGAGAATCCATTGGAGGCTGCCGTCGGCGGCGATCACCATGTAGGGATCCCGGTCGAATGTGAGGAACGGCAGCGCCTTCCGGGCCCGCGCACCGATCTCCCGGTGGAACAGGACCTTGCTGTCGGCAGTGATGTCCTGGGAAAACAGAATTTTCGTGGAGCGGAACCGCGCGGCGAGCAGGAGCCGGCGCAGCATGCCGCCGATCCGGACACCTCCGGTGCCCTCGTACGCCGCATAGACGTTCGCCTCACCGGACGGATGATCGAACTCGCGCTGCCGGGTGCCCACGAAGACGTACTCGTTGGCGAGCTCGCCGTAGTAGATCTGCGGACGGCGAATCGGCAGCGACACGCTCGATGCCGGCGGCAGGTCCTGGACGAACAGCACCGGCAGGCCTTCGGTCGTCACCTGGTTGACCGGAGCGAGCGTGATCCCCATCCCGTGGGTGAAGGTCAGGTGCTCGTTGATGAAGGTGCGTGTCGGCAGGGAGGCGACGTTGAGCTCCCGGGGGGAGAGCAGGACTTGCCGGTACTTCCCATCGATCCAGTAACGGTCGTCGTCCACCGAGATGAAATCGTAGTAGGTGCGGATTTCCTGGAGCTGGCCGAACGTCTGCAGGAGGGGCTCCCGGTCCCACAGCCGCACGTTCTCGATGGTGGCGGTGTTGGCCCGAAGGTTGGCGAGGGTGAGGTCGGCTTCGCCGTCCAGCTCCCGGGTCTCCACGCTGTCGAGCCCCCAGGCCTGACGAGTGGCGGCAATGTGATGCCGAAGGTACGGGGTTTCCCGGGTCAGCTCGGTCGGGGCGACAATAAACTTCTGCATCAGGAGCGGAAAGGCGCCGCGGCCGAGGAGGACGGCCCCCAGATATCCCAACACGGCCCAGAGCCCGAACCGATCGAGGCGGTGACGCCCTGCCCCGACCAGGACCACGACCGCCGCGATGAGCGCCAGGACCGCGGTGATCCTGAGTGCCGGCAGCCGGGAGTGCAGGTCGGTGTAGCTCGCCCCGACCAGCGGGCCGGTCGTCGAGTAGAGGAGGCTCGGCGTGTCCACGAACCACAGCCGGATGGCGGTGAGGACGAACATCGCCGCCATCAGGATGGCCAGGTGCCGCCCCGCCATCGGCTCGATCCGAAGCTGGCGGGGAAGCAGGACGATGTCTCCCCGCACGTAATAGAGAGGGATCAGCATCATCAGTGTGAGGCCCGCAAGCGCTGACAGGAACCCGAGACCGGCCGCGAGCCCGGGTAGCGTGAACACGTAAAAGCCGATATCGCGCCCGAAGATCGGGTCGGTGATCCCGAATGGGGTCCGGTAGAGCATCCGGAGGACAAGCGTCCATGCCGCCGTGCCGGCCAGCCCGGCCAGGGTGCCGGCGACCAGGGAGACCGGCAGGGAAACTCGCCGGAGCGCCGCAGTGACATCCACCTTCTGGGCGGTGTCCCCGATCTGGAAGACGGTCGGATTGGGGACAATGCCCCGCTGGGCGATGCGGAGGTTCAGGTAGAGGACCAGGGAGGTAAGCCCTCCGGCAGCCAGGAAGAGCAGCAGCCGGGTGGTCAGCTCACGGGTAAAGACCACCTCGTAGCCGATTTCCCGGAACCACCACCAGTCGGTCAGGAGGGTGGTGAAGGTGGGGAAAAACAGGACCGCAAGGGCGATGACCAGCAACAACATCGAAAACCGGGATCGGAGCACGGGTGGCCCTCCCTGGCATGGAGCATCGTGGACTGGGCCTGGAAGTCAAGCTCGGGTCTTGACCGACTATCGGCCCCTCGCCACAGTTAGGGGGTGGAATTCCACTCCCTTCCCCCCTTGGAGGCTTCATGAGACGGTTCGCGGTTCCGATGGTTCTCGGCGCGCTCGCGATGACGGCGGTCTCCTCGCGGGCCGAGGCGCAGGCCTACATCTTCTTCGGAGGCGGTGCTTCGGTCCCGGTCGGCGACTTCGCGGACTACGCCAAGACTGGCTGGCTGCTGCAAGGCGGTCTCGGGATCGACCTCGGGTCCAAGGGAGCATTTCTCGAGGGAGAGGCCTTTTTCGGAAGCAATACCCACGAGAATACCGGCAGCTTCAAGGAAAAGACCAACATCATCGCTTTCATGGGCGCGCTCGGCTACAGCTTCGGCGGCGACAACGCCAAGGTGAGTCCGTACGTTCTGGCGGGCGCCGGAATCGTCGGGCATCAATTCAAGTCGGATCCCGACCAGGCAGGTGAAGGCACCGAAACCAAGTTCGGCTACACCGGCGCGGTCGGTCTCAACTTCCGCCTCAACGCGAAGGCACGATTCTGGATCGAAGGCCGCTACATCGGCTCCAGTGGGACGGCCGTCATCCCGTTGATGGCGGGGGTTACGATCGACCTCGGCGGCGGGGGGAACTGACCCGCAGGATCGCCGCCCGGCAATGACGACTCGATGACACCGGGGGCCGGCACCTGCCGGCCCCCGGTCGTTTCGGCACCCCCACTCCGCTCAAGGCGACCCCGTCGTTTCCCGCACGAAGGTGAAGTCATATTCCAGCTTGATGTCGTCGACCACGCTCAGCACGATCGCGACCCGGGGCTGCTCCATCCCGAAGTCGCCGAAATGAATCCGCGTCACCGCTTTGCCGCTGATCGCGGTGCCGTTGGCCTGGGCCGTCACCTCCCAGGTGCTCGGCGTGGTGACGCCGTGAATGGTGAGGTGCCCGGTCAGGACCAGTGTCATCGCCGCGGAACTGGGGAGGGTGGCCGGGAGGCCCTTGATCCCGGTGACCACCAGCACCGCCGTGGGGAAGGAGTCGGTCACGATCGTCCGCCGCTTGATGAAGCGGTCGCGCTTGTCGCGGTCGCTCTTGAGCCTCGTCAGATCGACGACGATCCGCGAGCTGGTTGAATCCACCCCGCCCTGTCCATCGAGCGTGATCCCGCCGGAAATCTCCGTGGTCACTCCGACCGCATCATTGGGGAGCTCGGCCCCGGCCAGTTGCTCCCGGACGACGAATCGCGCTTCGTTCCCCTGGGGCGCCACCGAGAGGCGGATGGGGACGACCGCGGGAGACTTGGACACGCTCCTTCCGCCCTGAGCCGCCAAGCCCGCAGGAACCAGCAGCACACATGCTGTGAAGAATGCCGACTTCTTCATTCGAATGTCTCTGGTATAGGGGTTGGAGCCGCCGCCGAAACCTCGTTCCGGCGCTGATTGTACGCGCCCCGCCGCCTTCGCGTTGAAAAACCGAATACTTCCCGGAGACCCGGCCCCCCCTGTGAGCCTCGTCATCTCCCGGTCGTCCACCAGTAAGGCAGCTATCAGCCTGCAGCCATCTGCCTTCAGCCTTCAGCCTTCAATCGCTGACGGCTGATGGCTGATCGCTGACGGCTGATGGCCGATAGCCGATAGCTGATAGCTCTCAACTCAGGAGACACCATGGGCAGATTGCTGAACAAACTCAAATCCGCCGCCGCCAAGCGGAAGCGCCGCAAGAATACCGGCGTGGCGAAGGCGATCGGCAAGAAGGCCCTAAAGGCGGGACTGGTGGCGGGGAGTATCGTGGCCGCCCAGGTCGCCATAAGGGAAGTCGCCGTGCGACGGGGGCTGGCCAAGCGAAAGGCCGTCTGAAGTCCACGCCAGGTGTGGAGATTCCTCAGCTTCTGGTCGTCCCACAACATGAAGGGACGACCATCGAAAACCAATCACGAGGAAACATCATGCCAACCAAGCGCAAGAAGGTCGAAGCGGGAATCAAAATGGCAGCAGCGGCGGTGACGCTCGCGGGCAAGAAGGCCGCCCGCAAACTGGCGCTCGCCGGAAACGATACGCTCGTCAAGCTGGGTAACGCCGCGCGGCGGCGCCAGCGCGCCCGCACCACCAA
>CAZHSO010000020.1:0-16394 GCA_964535105.1 uncultured Gemmatimonas sp. | reverse complement strand
CCCACCACCACCATCAGCTCCCGCACGAACTCCAGCTCATCCTCGTTCACCTGGTGGCCCATGCCGGGATAAATCCGCTCCGTCACCGTAGCCCCCATGCGGGCAAACACCGCTGCGCTCTCATCCACCCGCGCTTTGGGAATGTGGCTGTCGACCTCGCTGCACCCGAGGAATACCGGCGTCCCCTCGAAGCTCCCGGAATCCTCCCACACCGTGCCCGGCGGCCCGATCAGACCGCCTGACAGCGCCACAACGCCTCCGAACCGTCCAGCGTGTCGCACGGCGTATTCGCTGCTCAGGCAGGCGCCCTGCGAAAAACCCAGCAGGATGATCCGGCGTTTCGGGATGCGCTTCTCCTCGATCGTGTGAATCAGGCGATCGATTGCGGCGAGCCCGGAGGAAAGTCCAGGTTCGTTTTGCGCGGTCTCCGCGATGAAACTGAACGGATACCAGGTTCCTCCCGCCGCCGCAGGCGCCAGGAAAGTGAAGCCGGGATACCGAAGCAGCCCCGCCAGCTCGAGGATGTTCTCCGGCCCCGCGTTCCGGCCGTGAATCATGATCATCGCCGCCGTGCTCGACTCGAGCCCCGGTCCCGCGCTCAGGACCGGCTGGCCCTCGTGAGGTTTCATGGTTTGAACCTAGGGATGGGAGACGGCCGGGAGCCCGGCCTCGATCACCTGGCGATGAGGCTCTTCCCAGGGCGGCAGCTTCAGCTCCTGCCCAAGCCGGTCGGGTTGCTCGTCGACAAGAAACCCCGGCGGGATGGTGGCGATCTCGAACAGGACTCCACCCGGCTCGCGGAAGTAGATGGACTGGAAATACTGGCGGTCGAGGACCTCCGTCACCGGAATCCCGAGACTGCTCACTGCCTCGCGGTAGGCCAGCTGCTCTTCCGCGGTGGCAACGGCCAGGGCGAGGTGATGCACCGTGCCGAGTCCGTTGAGCGCCGGGGGAGCGTCGGGAGCGGAAAGGAGATCGAGCGAGTGCCCGGGTCCACCACCATTCACCCCGAGCCGGGTCCGATTCCCTTCTTCGCTGAGCGGTGAGAACCCGAGCAGTCCGCCCAGGAGGGCGACGGATCGCGCCGGCGCGACGATGGTGAGCTCGAGGGAATGAACTCCCCTGATCGCCAGGCCGGGATCCAGGTCACGGGTGACCCACGGCTCCCGTCCATCGTGTTCGGTGCCGATGAGCTCGATCCGGAGCCCGGACGGGTCCTCGAAGCCCAGGACTTCCTCCCCGAACCGGACGCTCTCTCCTCGGAGCGGGACCTGGTGCGCCGCCAGCCGTCGCCGCCAGACATCGAGTGAGCCCGCAGGCACCGAGAACGCCGTCGTGGTGATCTGGCCGGCCCCTTTGCGCCCGGGGGGCACCCCCATCCCCTTGTAGGGAAAGGTCGTCATAATCGTGCCGGGGGTGCCCCGCGCGTCGCCATAATAGAAGTGGTAGACCCGCCGGTTGTCGAAGTTGACCGTCTTCTTGACCAGGCGAAGGCCGAGGAGGCGGCAGTAGAAATCGAGATCCTCCTGCGCATCGTTGACCGTCGCGGTGACGTGATGGAGACTCCGGATCCGGGGGGGCATCCCCGGAGTCTAGCGCACCAGCCAGTCCTCCTCAATTCCCACCCGTCCGGTTTTCCGGCCGCCCCTGCGGTCCAAAGAGGACGAAACCGCTCCGACACGCCCCGCGGGGTATGCTGTTTCCCGCGCCCGCCGGTGGCACAGCCGATGCGATACCCTGCTCCAGATCGGGCGGCTCGAATCTGGAGCGTGTTATGACCCGCGGTCGTCTCTGTGTTGTCTGTGGTCTCCGACTCGCCGTATATCTCGTCGCGATCCTCGCGGTGCGGCATGCGGCCGAGCCCGCGATCGCCACCCGACTTGCGATGTCCGTCGAGGCATCCACGCATGACTTCATCGGGCCGCTCGTCGCGATGCTGCTGCTCGGGATCCTCCTCGAAGTGCTGAGCGGAGCGGCACGATGGCGGTGACGAAGCCGGCCCCCACGCCCGCCGTTTCCAAGCGGATCTTTACCCTCGCGCTCGCCGAACGGCTCAAGAGCGTTCCATTTGGTGGTGCGCTCGGCGTCGTAACTGCGGGCGGCGCGCTCTGGCTCTCACCCGAGGTCCTTCCCGCCGGCTGGAGCTCCCAATCGTTCCTGGCCTTCGGCATGGGCGCCGGCATCGTGGTGGATCGGCTGCTGTCCGCGACCATCGGCTGGATCGTGAACCCAGTGCTCCGCCATCTCTCGGCTCGATGGGAGGCAACGCTGCAGCTTGGCAAGCTGGCGCGCTACCGTCGGCGTGGCCTGATCGGGGGAGCAGACGGAAAGCGGATCGCCCTTCGCATCGCCAAGTCCGATGTCTCGGGAGACAAGCCTCCGCGCTCGTGAAGCCCGCGAAAAAGCAGAAGGCCGTCGTGAGACGGCCTTCCGTGGGTTCAGGTCTTCATGATCTTCCGGCCCACTTTGCGTTTCTTGACGCGGCCGGTCCCTCCTGCGGTGTTCGCGGCGCGCTTTTTGGCCGCAGTCATGCGGCCACCCCTGCTTTTCTTCGCCATTCTCGAATCACCTCCTTGCCTCTCGACAATGCAACATCCCGCGAATTCCGGCAGCCCCGGATGATTTTGCGCCTCTCCTGACCGCGACATCGGCTGTGTCTCTCATCCATGTTGGTCCGTCAAACTCTCTGGGACCGGAAGCGGTCATCCATCGCTTCGCACCAAGGCAGGACAGGGTCTCTACTCCATCGGAAGGCAGGAAGATGAGAAAGGTCCATTTCGCACCGGCCGCACTGCTCGCGGGTCTCGCCGTTCTGGGACCGCTGAGCCCGCCGGGCGTTGCGCAGACGAATCGGCAGCCCCAACCCGGCTTCAACCTCTTCTCGGTGCAGCAGGACGTCGAGATCGGCCGCCAGTCCGCAATCGAAGCCGAGCGGCAGCTTCGGCTGCTCAACGATCGTCCGACCGACACGTACCTCACTCGCATCATCACGCGGCTCGCGGCCCAGGCGCCCGGCGCGAAATACCCCTATCGGATCAAGGCCGTGAACGCCGCCGAGATCAACGCCTTCGCCCTTCCCGGCGGCCCGATGTACGTCAATCGCGGGTTGATCCAGGCGGCGCGGAGCGAGGCGGAGCTCGCCGGCGTGCTGGCCCACGAGATGGCGCATGTGGCGCTTCGGCACGGCACCCATCAGGCCTCGAAGGCATACCTCGCCAAGGGCGGACTCGGACTGCTCGGCGGGCTGTTCGGAAAGCCGAGCGGCTCCACCGGGCAGATCGTGAACGCGATCGGCGGTGTCGGCCTCAACACGGTGTTCATGAAGTTCAGCCGTGACGACGAGTATCAGGCGGACCAGGTGGGCGCGCAGATGATGGTGCGGGCCGGCTACGACCCGCTCGCCATGGCAACCCTCTTCGAGCTGTTGCAGGCGCAGCAGGGCCAGGACCCCGGGAAGCTGGAGCAGTTTTTCAGCAGCCATCCCCCCGCGTCCGACCGCGGCCAGCGCATCCGCCGGATGGCGGCGACGCTCGGGACCGGCTCGCCGCAGGTGGTCGGGAACTTCGATGATCTAAAGCTGCGGCTGCAGCGGCTGGGCAATGCGCCGGCGCAGGTCATCGGGCAGTCGTCCAGCACTGCCGTCGACGACGGCACCGTGCAGCCGGTGACCGTGACGGTCGCGGCCCCGTCGTCACGGTTCAGCCGGTTCTCCCAGCCCAACGGCTTCTTCACGATCGACTATCCCAACAACTGGCGCGCGTATGGCTCGGGGAACGCCGTGTCCATCGCTCCCGAGGGGGGCGTGGTGAATTCGACCAACGGGAAACAGACGCTGCACTACGGTGTGATCGTCAATCACTACGCGCCCTTCGAGGGAGAGACCGACCGCTGGTCGGCCAGCCTGCAGCGCAGCTACGCCCCGTTCGAGGACCGCACCAATCCCCCGCGGGCGTATCTCGAGGATGCGACGGATGATCTGGTGCGCACCATTCTCGGCACCAACACGCATCTGCGGGCGGAGAACGGCTCAGCCAGGGCGGAGACGATCGACGGCGAGGCGGCCTTCTCCGTGCAATTGTCCGGTCGGTCGTCGGTAACCAATGAAGATGAGAGCGTCACGGTGTTCACCCGCGGGTTGCCCGACGGCCATGTGATCTACGCCGTCGCGGTGGCCCCGACCCGATTTGCCGACGCCCTCGCCCCCACCTTTGCCCGGATGATGCAGACGCTTCGGGTGAACGACGCGGCGGCGCATCGCGCGACGACGACGAGCCGCAATTCGCGGGTGTGGCCGTAGGGCAGCTATCAGCTATCAGCTATCGGCTAACCGTTCCAACGGTTAGCCGTTAGTTTTAGCCGCGTGGACCCCTGTCCCCTTCCCCATTCCCCCTTCCCCCTTCCCCCGATGCCCTCTGCCCGACACATCACTTTGTGCGTCCTCCTGGTACTTGGCCCGGCGTTCGTATCCGCGCAGCCGCCGCCCACCGGCGCATTTATTGTCCGGCTCGGCACCGACACCACCGCCGTCGAGCGATTCAACCGGATGGGCAGCACCTACAACATCGAGCAGGTGCTTCGCTCGCCGCGCACCAGCTGGCGCCACACTCATCTCGAGCTGACACCCGCGGGAGAAATCGGCACGATCTTTCTCATGCTCCACCAGATCGGTAGCCGGCCCGACGCTCCACTGCTGGGGAGCACGACACTCACGTCCAAGGGCGGCGACACCGCCGTCGTCGAGACCAGACAGGGATCTTCCACCGGCGCCAGAAGCGTCGCGGTGCGTCCCGGCCTGATCCCCTCGCTCCCCCAGTCATTCCTCCCCTACGAGCTGACTGCGATGCGAATGCGGGCGACCCGGGCCGACAGCATGACTGTCGCGCTTCTCGGCGCATCGGGCGACACGATGCCGGTGATCGTCCGGCGGATGGGCTCCGACTCGATGACCTTCACCCTGCCCTTTCTCACCTACCGCGCGAGGGTAGACGCCGACGGCCGGATTCTATCCCTCGCCCAAGCCCTCGGTACGTCGGTCGAGCGGGTGAGCAACGTGGATATCGACGGGCTCGCGAAAACGTGGGCCGCCCTCGACGAGCAGGGCAAGGGAATGGGTCCACTCTCTCCCGCGGACTCCGTTTCCGCCTCCATCGGTGGTGCGCACCTCACCGTCCACTACGGCCGGCCCAGGATGCGGGGGCGTACCATCTTCGGATACCTCGTCCCGTGGGATGGGGTGTGGCGCACCGGAGCGGGAGACGCGACGGTGTTCGCAACCGATCGCGATCTCGTCGTTGGTGGTGTCCCGGTACCGGCGGGCCGCTACTCCCTCTTCACCCTTATTTCCCGTGCAGGCACTACCCTCATCCTCAACAAGGAAACCGAGCGGAACGGAGCTCGCCTGCAGGGAACCGAACACGATCCGCGCCACGATCTGGTCCGGGTCAACATGGCGACCGCTTCCCTCGCGTCCCCCGTGGATCAATTCTCGATCAGCGTCGTTCCACACGGGACCCAGCAAGCCGAGCTCCGGCTCGAATGGGAGCGGAGACAGATGACGGTCCCGATCCAGGTGAAATAGAGAGACCGGATTCGGAAACCATCCCCGCGGAGGTGTCGTAGGTTGTCTCACTATGCAACCCCTCCTGCTCGCCCTCGCCCTGTTTCAGGCCCCTGAGTCGTCCGGGCGGGGCATCCCAACCGACAGCTACGCCGACCAGGCCACCGCCAATCTGGTCACCCGCGCCCGGGCCGCGCGGGAGCGGAACGAACGCTTGGTCACCTCGTACACCGCCACCGTCACCCAGCGTATGGGTGCCGGCATCCGCGCGCTCTCCCGCGACCGCATGCTCTTCCACCAGGAGCTCTCGGCCAACATCGCGTGGAAGCGCGACGGGAAGAGCACGATCGAGGTGACCGGAGCCCGGCAGGCGCTCCCCGCGATTACGCGCGGAGACAAGGTCCCCGGCGACCTCGACTCCCACTTCCGCTGGCTCGTCGTCAATCCCGCCGAGGACTATCTCGGCATGCTCGGATCCGATGCGGACGGATTCGTCTACCCGCTGCGGGAAGGTGGCGAGCAGGACTATCGGTTTACGATCGGCGATACCACGGTCATCACGCTTGCAAGCGGAAAGCGAATCCGTCTCCTCCAGCTCGAGATCACCCCGCGTCGCGCGGAGTGGAAGCTCATGTCGGGCGCGCTCTGGTTCGACGCCGATACCTATGGTCTGGTCCGCGCCGTCTTCCGTCCCGCCCGCCCCTACGACATGCGCAGGGACGGCGACGCGGACGACCTCGAGGATGTGCCATCGTGGGTCAACGCGCAGGGCGAGATCAAGTTCATCACGATGGAGTATGGCCTCTATGAGGACCGCTGGTGGATGCTGCGCTACGCGGCGCTCGACGCCATCGGTAACGCCGGCTCCTGGCTGGGTGTTCCGGTCAAGTTCGAGCGGGTCTATTCCGATTACGAAGTCGAAGGCGGCACGCCTCCACCCGCGGGGAGCACGTTCCGGCCCGCCGGTACGGTGCATCCGCGAGACCATGAGGAAGAGCGCGACCCCGCTGCCTGGCGCGCGCTCCGCGACAGTCTTCGCACCATTCGCCGGGAATGCCGCGATACCGTCAGCAAGGGGAGCCGGATCGACGACTGCATGAGCCTCGGCCGATGGCGCGATACCACGCTCGAGGTGATCGTCCCGCGCGATACCCTTTCGCTCCTCAACAGCCCGACTCTGGGTGAGCCGGTGCTGCAGATGGGTGACTTGATCACCGAAGCGGAGCTTCGCGGGCTAGCCGACGCGATCGGACAGCTTCCCGGTGCGCCGGGGGCACCCAGGGTGGAAGTGCCCCAGAATCTCCGGGCGCTGCTTCGGAATGCCCGGTTCAACCGGGTCGAGGGATTGTCGCTCGGAATCAGCGGCGGGGTCCAGACCGGCCGGCTCGCGGTTGACCTGCTGGGTCGCATCGGGTTCGCCGATCTGGTGCCCAATGCCGAGCTCGGTTTTTCCCTCACCGGCCAGCACTCCCGATTCCGGCTCGGCGGATATCGGCGACTTTCCACGGTGAACCCAGATACCCGGCCCTTCGGCGTCGTGAACAGCGTATGGGGCGTGCTCGCGCAACGGGATGACGGCGACTACTTCCGCACGCTGGGAGTCGAGCTCACCGGCCGGAATACCGAAACAGGATGGTGGAGCTGGCGGATGTACGCCGAGCAGCAGAAGGCGGCGGAGGTGGAAACCGACTTCAGCCTGCCGCATCTGTTCGATGAGGGCCGGCATTTCCGGCCGAACGTGGTCGCCGACCGCAGCGATCAGGTCGGGGCCTCGCTCACTCTCCACGGAAACAAGCCGCTTTCGCGTTCCTTCCAGGTTGGTGGCGACGTCACATTCGAAGCGGCCGCGGGCGATTACGAATATGGCCGGGGCAGCGCCGCGCTCCGGGCGATCATTACCCCGCGCGCGCTCCTCGCGGTCGCCGTCGAAGCGGCCGCAGGCGTGAGCACCGGGCCGGTGCCGCTGCAGGGCCGATTCTACCTGGGCGGACCCGCGACGCTCCGCGGATACGACGGGGCGGTGATCGCGGGAGCGTCCTATTGGCGCGGGCGCGTGGAGGTGGGGAACACCTTTCCCGCTGTGCGGCTCACGGCGTTCAGCGACATCGGCTGGGCGGGACCGCGCGCCGACTTCACGCGCGGCAAGCCGCTCATTGGCACCGGTGTGGGGGCGAGCCTCCTCGACGGATTGGTGCGCATGGATCTCTCGCGGGCCATGCGGTCGCCCACCGGGTGGCGATTCGATCTCTACTTCGACGGGAGACTCTAGCGACAATTCGACGGTTATGCCTGCTTCCGGAAAAGGCAGGAGGCGGGATTCTGCCACCCTATTCCGGAGATTGTGCGAATACCTTACCTTGGGTGGGTCCCCCCGAATCCGCTGAGGCTACTGATGCTGCATCTGCTCCTCTTCACGATGAGCCCCCTCGTGACGGCACCCTCGCACGCGCCGGAATATTCGCGGACCGCTCTCCCGACCATAGAGGCCAACGACAATCGGCGCCCCGCCGGGACGAGACACGGAAACGTCCAAAGCGTCCGCCTGGAGGCGCGGACCGGAATGTGGTATCCGGAGGGCCCGTTGAGCCGGGGGCTCGAGGTTGCCGCGTGGGCGGAGCCCGGAAAACCGTTGCAGAACCCCGGTCCGCTGATCCGGGTTCCCGAGGGCACCGAGGTTCGGGTCTCGCTTTCGAACACCCTCTCCCGGCGCCTCACCGTCTTCGGGCTGGGAGCCAGTCGGGGACTCGCCGATAGCGTCGTGCTCGATCCCGGCGCCGAGCGGGAGGTGAGGTTCACCGCGACGGCGCCCGGTACCTACTACTACACCGCGAAGTCGGTTCCCGGCCCCCTGGGAGCCCGCCTGCCCGAGGATGCCGAGCTCAACGGCGCGATCGTGGTGGACCCGACCGGCATCCCATCCCGCTATGACGACCGCGTTTTTCTCATCTCCTGGTGGTTCACGGTCGATTCCACCAGCAAGACCGGACTCGGCCGGGCCACCATGGCGATCAACGGACTCTCCTGGCCTCACACGGAGCGGATCGACCTCGTCCAGGGTGACTCGGTGCGCTGGCACGTGATCAATCTCACCGAGGCCGATCACCCGATGCATCTGCATGGCTTCTATTTCCAGATGGAAGCCAAGGGCGACGGCGTCCGGGATACGCTCTACGCGCGGGGACAGCAGCGCCTCGCGGTCACCGAGATCATCGCGCCGAATCAGACGATGACCCTTGCATGGTCGCCCACCCGCGCGGGAAACTGGATCTATCATTGCCATTTCATCGGGCACGTCTCCCACGTGGCGTCGCTCGACATGGACCGCGGCTCCTTCAATGAGGCCGCGCTCTCCCACCACGGCTCCGACCGTCCCCACCAGATGTATGGACTGGTCCTCGGCATCCGCGTCGCTCCGCGCGGCCCTCGGACCGTGGAGACCCGCGCGCCGAGGGCGCTACGGCTGCTGGTTCGCCAGAAGGATGGGGTGTACGGCAACCACGCGGGCTTCGCCTATGTCCTCGGCGGATCGAAGGGAGACCCGGCGACCGATGTGCTGCCGGCGCCTCCGGGTCCGACCCTCGTCCTGCAGCGGGGTGAGCCGGTCGCCGTGACGATCGTGAATCAGTCGATGGAACGCGCGGCCGTGCATTGGCACGGGATCGAGCTGGAGAGTTTTCCGGACGGCGTTCCCGACTGGAGCGGGCAGGGCGCCGAGATCCTGCCCTCGGTGCGTCCCGGTGACTCGATCACGGTGCGGTTCACGCCCCCGCGCGCCGGGACGTTCATGTACCACTCGCATTTCAACGAAGACCAGCAGATCAGCTCCGGTCTCTATGCCCCGCTGATCGTGCTCGACCCGGGGCAGCGCTTCGATCCCGAGACGGACCGGATCCTGATGTTCTCCTCGGGGGGGCCGACGATCAACGTCATCAACGGACCGGTGGCGCCGACGATGCTGAACGGCAGGGTGCAGCCAGACCCGATCGAGCTCAACGCCGGCACCACCTATCGCTTCCGGCTGATCAACATGACGGGAGACGTGAACACGATCGTGACGCTCGCGGACGGCGAGAAGCCGGTGGAATGGCGGATGATCGCCAAGGATGGCGCTACCCTTCCCCCGCAGCAGGCCACCCCGCGGCCGGCAAGTCTCTTCTTCGATCCCGGGGAGATCTACGATTTTGAATACACACCCAAAGTGGCGGGGACGCTGGTGTTGCGATTCGGCCCCCCGGATGCGCCTCCGGAGTTCGGGCTCCCCAAGAAAGTGGATGTGATGGTTCTGGTGCGGTAGCGGGATCTGTGGGGTCACCCTGAGCCCAGCGAAGCGGCTGAGCTCCGCCCCTTCCCCCCTTCACCCTTCCCCTTTCCCCCCACACACCTCCTGCAGCTTTCTCAGGAAATAGACCCAGCCGAACGGAAAATCACTGAGGTCGGCGGTCCGGCCGAAACCGGAGTGCACGAAGGTCACCCGGGTTCCCCGCCCCGACGTCTCGAGATAAAAGCCGATCCTCTGTCCCGTCACCGTCTTGTCACCCCGCCAGTCGGGCCAGTCGAGCACCAGTTTTTCGTTCGGCACAATCTCGAGAATCGTGGTGGGTCCACCCTCCACCTCGCGTCCATCGACTGTGTACTTCCAGCCCAGGTCGTAGCGCCCGCCGGGACGGGGGTCGACAAATGTGGATCCCTGCCCGAACCACTTATTGATGAGCTCGGGCTCGATCAGCGCCTTGAACACCGCTTCCCTCGGCGCCTCGATGACGATGCTGAGCCGCACTTCGGGCGCCGGGTAGGTGTAGTCGGGCAGCACGATGCCGTCACCACCGGAGAGGTGTGCGGCGAGATTTCCGAACGCGAGCCGCCAGTGATCGTCGATCAGCTCCTTCTGCCGCACGACCGGCAGGTTGTCGGTCACCGCATGGTGCAGCGTGAGCCTGGTCGCGTCAGCCTCGGCTAACAGAACGATCGTCACCGCGGTGGGAACGCCGTGGATCTCCCAGGTGAATCCGAGCGCGCGTCCGGGCTCGAAATCCGCCTTGGCCGGTGCGCCGAGAGCATGCTTGCCCCAGAACCGGTAGCGGCCCCCTTGCTCGATCACGAGATCGGTGTGCTCCGCGAACCAGCGGGAGAGCTCGCCCGAATCGGTGAGCGCCGTGAACACGCGATCGGGTGGCGCCGCAAGCTTCCAGGAATGCTCATGTGTCCAGCTCATGGGTTCCTCGGGGAAGGTGCGCCGCGCCGCAGAGGACCTGCTGTGCCGCCGCGTCCATCGTCGAGAAGGATAGCGCCGCGACTGTGCCGAAGGCGGAAAAACGAGATCTCATTCGGCTACCTCCGATCGAGTGTCACCCGATAACCGCTGGATCGGTCCGCTCGGGCACCCGGCCGAATCCGTGTTATTCTTGTCCGATGCGCACCCGTCCCACGACCCGACTCCTGCTTCCCTGCCTCGCCGCTCTCTCCACCGCGGCGGGTCGCATGGCCGCCCAGGGTGGCGCCGATACCCTGGCCGTGGTGCGGGGCGAAGTCTACGACAGTCTCCTCACCGCGGCCCCGCTCCGGGGCGCCGAAGTCTGGCTGGTGGGCACCAATCGCACCGCGCGGACCGACGCCGCCGGCCGCTTCGAGTTCGCCGCTCTTCGGCCCGGCCGGTACACGATTGCCTTCTACCATCCGATTCTCGACTCGGCCCGGCTCTCCGCCAAGCCGGTCGTGGTGCTGGCGGAGCCCGGCCGCCCGGTCGATGCGCTGCTCACCACACCGAGCGGCGAGGCGGTGCACGCCGCGCTCTGTCCCCGCGACCCCCGCACCAACACCGGCGTCGTGCTGGGACTGGTGCGCGAGGGAGTCGGCGAACAACCGCTGCCGGGAGTGCCGGTGACGGCCGAATGGACCGCGTACACCATCGGTGGCGGGGGCAATCGGTGGGAACCGAGGGTGGTCATCGCGCGGGCAGACAGCGCCGGCCGGGTGGTGCTCTGCACCGTCCCCACCGACGTGGCGGTCCTGATCCGGGGCCAGGCGGCGGACGGTCCCTCCGGTATGATCCTGGTCGAGCTGGCGGGGCGCCGCTTCGGGCGGGTGGATCTGCACCTGGTGCGGAGCCCCGCCACCGGTACCGTGATCGGCGTCGTGCGCGACCGGGGTGGCGCACTGGTGTCCGGGGCCAACGTGGTGGCGGTCGGAACCGAGACCCGCGCCGAGGCGGACGCTGCGGGCCGCTTCACCCTGACGGGAGTCGGGGCGGGCTCCCAGCTGGTCGAGGCACGGGCCATCGGCTACCGGCCGGTGCAGGCCCAGGTGACGGTCGACCCCGGCGTCACCCACCGGGTGGAACTCGTCCTGGGCGAGCGGGTCCAGGTTCTCGACCCGATCGCCGTAGCCGGCTCGGGCTATCTGCAGACGGTCGGCTTCGAGCGGCGGCGCAAGAGCGCGCTGGGGCACTTCCTCGACGAGAACGACATCGCGCGGACCGGCGCCACCCGGGTCGAGGAGGTCTTCCGGCTGGTGCCCGGGGTGATCCTCCGCCCCAGCGGGATGGGGTACATTATCGAGTTCCAGCGGGGACAGGGCCAGATCACCAGTCCGTCGCTGCGCAACTACTGCCCGCCCTCCTACTTCATCGACGGGAATTACTTCCCGCTTCCCCCCAACGAAACGCTGACCCTGCCCATGGTACCCGAAGAGATTCTGGCGATCGAGGTCTACTCAAACATGTTCAGCGCCCCGCTCCAGTTTCAGCGGCGCGACAGCGGCTGCGGCATCGTCCTGATCTGGACCCGGCGCGGAGTGCCTAATCGCGGCCTGTAGTCGCCCCCATTGCCATTCCTGCGTAGCGACCGTAACCTTGCCGCCGAGCGACTGTGTCCTTGCGACACGCCGAGGCCGGGGGCCGCGTCGTCGGAATGACACGGATTGGGCCAGCGCCTCTGGCGTAACTTCTCGGAACAGGCGAGCTTCGCGCACTGCCTCCAACGGGCACACTTCGTGCCCGTGACGGGCGTATTCAGCATTCATGTTCGCGATGAGCACGTCGGTCCCAGCATCGTCGAGTTGCTCTGGGGCCACGCGCCGGGCATTTGTTCCCGGGCGGTTTTCTCGAATCGTTGTGGCTCCATGATGTCCGATGGCAGAAGCAGTCCCCCCAGCAGGATTCCTGGTGGACGTACCGTCCCAAAGGGAGGCATCGAGATGGGTAGACGCTTGACTTGGGCCTGCGCGCTGGCGGCACTCGCATTGGCACCTGACCTGGCCCTCGCGCAGGGCCGCGAAGTGACGGGCAAGGTTGTCCGCGCGCAGGGCGGCGCGGCGCTGGCGGAGGTGACCATCACCGAAGTGGGCGGCCTCGGCCTGACCCGCACCGGGCCCGACGGCAGTTTCCGGATTCGCGTGGTCGCCGGCGACGTTCGTATTCTGGTGCGCGCGATCGGCTACCAGCGCAAGGAAGTCGTGGTGAACGCCGGGGAAGCGGACGTCACGGTGCGCCTCGAGGCGGATCCCTTCCAGCTCGAGGAAGTGGTGGTGACCGGCCAGACCACGACGCTGGAGCGACGGAATGCGACCACGGCGGTAGCCAAGGTCACGAGTGACGAGCTCAACAGCGCCCCCGCCCAGGCGCTGGAGCAGGCGCTGCAGGGCAAAGTGCTCGGCGCCACGATCTCGATGAACAGCGGCGCGCCGGGCGGTGGCGGCCAGGTGACGATCCGGGGCGTGACCTCGATCCTGGGCCAGGGCCAGCCGATCTTCGTCGTGGACGGCGTCATCATCTCTAACGATGCTATGTCGGTCGGCGCCAATTCGGTGACCGGGGCCGGCGCCCGGGGCACCCCAGCCGGCATCGGCGGCAGCCAGGACGCGATAGTGAACCGGCTGGCCGACCTGAATCCCAGCGAGATCGAGTCGGTCGAGATTCTCAAGTCGGCGGCGGCCACCGCGATCTACGGCTCCCGGGCGACCAACGGGGTCGTAGTGATCCGCACCAAGCGGGGCACCCCGGGCGCGCCGAGCTTCCACCTGACCACCAGGATCGGGAGCGAGCGGGCGTATCGGCTGCTCGGGACCCGGCAGTTCACCAGCGTTCAGCAGATCCTCGACCTCCCGTACGGCAATGGCACGACCGGCGAGGACGTGCTGAATCAGCTCTACCCCGGCGGAACGATCTCCTCCACGCGCGATTACATGAAGGAGTTCTACGACAACAACACGCCCTCGCACGAGCTGACATCCAGCTATAGCGGCGGCTCTCAGGGGACCCAGTACTACGTCAACATCACCGAGCGCCGCGAGAACGGTACCGCCCCCAACACCGACGCCCGGCTCCGGGCGCTCCGGACCAACATCGATCAGTCCTTCGCCAACGGGAAGTTCAAGGTCAACGTCGGGCTCAACATCACCCAGAACGTCCTGAACCGAGGGCTGTCGAACAACGACAACACCTGCACCTCCCCGGTCTACTGCTTCGCCTACACGCCGGGCGCCATCAACCTCGACTCGATCACCCCGGGCGGGGTCTATGTCCGGAACCCGTTCAATGGCGGCGGGCGCGACGTCTCCAATCCGTTCGAGACCTTCCAGTTCCTCAAGATCGAGGACAAGACCTTCCGTCAGATCGGCAACATGACCGCAACCTGGTCGGCGCTAAGCCTCAGCAAGCACCAGGTCTCGGTGACCGCCACCGGCGGGTTCGACCGGGCCCAGGTGTCCGGCGACGTCTTCTCTCCGCCCTTCGTCCAGTACGAGAGCCCGGCGGCGACCGACGGCTTCTCCGGCCGGACGGTTCGGACCGAGGGCAACATCTTCAACTACAACTTCTCGCTGGTGAGCAACTGGGGCTGGCAGCCGACGAGCGGCATCTCACTCACGACCACCGGCGGCATCTCGTATGAGACCCAGTTCAACCGGCTGGTGCGGACCCGCGCCCGCGGCCTCCTTCCCGGCGTCCAGACCACCAACAGCGGGGCGGTGCTGGACTACTCGGACGGGCTGACCGAGTTCCGCGACCAGGCGGTGTTCGTCAACGAGCAGATCCTGGCGCTGGGCGACAAGCTGGCGCTGACCGGCGGGCTCCGTGCCGACCGTTCCAGTGCGAATGGCGATCGCCGGAAGCTGCACCTCTTCCCCCGCGCCTCCGGCTCCTACCGGTTTACCGACTTGGGCAAACAGATCAACGAAATCAAGCTGCGGGCGGGGTGGGGCCACACCGGCAACCGGCCGAACTACGGCTCCCGCGATCTGCTGCTGCCCTCGGGTGGCGTGATCGGCGGCACCCCCACCCTGTCGACGCCGGGGACGGTCGGCAATCCGGTGGTGATTCCGGAAACGCTTTCGGAGATCGAGTTGGGCATGGACCTGACCCTGCTCAACCGGCGGGTCCAGTTCGAGGGCACCGTGTACCGCCGCAAGATCACCGACCTGCTCCTCCAGGCGGCAACGATTCCGTCGGGCGGATACGCCGCAACCTTCATCAATGGCGGCGAGCTCAACAACAAGGGGATGGAGCTGGGGCTTTCCTGGGTGGCCATCCAGAAGCGTGATCTGGACTGGAACCTGCGCGCCACCTGGCAGAAGAACAGGCAGAACATCAAGAACTTGCCGGCCAGCGTGGCCAAGTTCCCCGCGGGCGGCTCGTTCGGCGCGGCGTTCGGGCGCAACTTCATCGTCCCCGGCGGCCGCACCACCTGGATCTGGGGCAACGTGCCGCTGGACTCCGACCTTAACGCACTCCCGATCGGCACGCTGGTGACCAATCCGTCGGCAGTGGCTTTCATCCGGGACACGGTGGCCGGCGACGCGAACCCCGACTTCGTGATGAATTTCAACACCGCACTGAGCTGGAAGCGGCTGTCCCTGGCGTTGACCATGGATTGGCGGCGGGGCGGCGACGTGGCCGACATGACCCGTGTTCTCTGGGACGAGGGCGGCACCTCCCGCGACTATGACTCTCCGGTGTCCTCCGGCATCTTCGGGAAGGGGTGGGACCTGGACGCGCCGTCCGGCTACACCGCCGGCAACTATCGGTACGACTCCTGGTCGAACGGGAGCGATGTCCGGGCCTACCTCGAGAGCGGGTCCTACGTCCGGGTGCGCGATATCTCGGTGGCTTACGAGGCGCCCACCTCCATGGCCCGGTTCCTGGGCGGACGGTCGCTCCGGGTCACCGTGCAGGCGCGGAATCCGTTCCTGTTTACCGGGTATTGGAGCTTCGACCCCGAGTACAACAATTTCGGCGCGACGAACCTCAACCGCTTCATCGATCTGGCCCCGTTCCCGTCCAGCCGCCAGTTCTTCCTGTCCGTGGACGTGGGGTGGTGATCCATGCGTCAACTGAATCCTGACCTCGCGATCATCACCCCCAAGAGGAGAGCATCGATGCGACGCATTCTCACCGGTCTCGCAGCTGTCTCCACGGTCACCCTGGGTGGCTGTGCGAGCAAGCTCGATATCGTGAACCCGAACACCACCAGCCAGGAGACCGCCGCGCTGGATCCGCGGGGCGCGGCCTCCCGGCTGATCGTGGGCGTGCTGGCCACCCACCGCCTCAGTGTGGCCGGGCTGTTCAACGCCCTGGGGAGCTACGGCCGCGAAACCTACAACATGACCCCGCAGGACGGCCGTAGCGTCACCGGCCCGTTCCGGGACTGGGCGCAGAACAGCGCGTTCACCGCCGGCACCGCCTGGGGGGGAGGCTACGGCAACTACCGCAATATTTACGAGGCGGAAAAGCTCATCAACGCCACCGAGGACGGCTTCATCAACCCGGCGGAAAAAGCGGGAGGGCTGGGCGTCCTCAGGACCATCCTGGCGCTCGAGATCCTCCATGTGATCGAGGCGCGCGGCA
>CAZHSO010000019.1:0-43257 GCA_964535105.1 uncultured Gemmatimonas sp. | reverse complement strand
GGGCGGCGGTCCGGGCCGCGAGGCCCTCGAGATGGCCGACGATCAGCATGATCTCGCGCCCGTCGTCCTGGGTGAGCGGCGTGACCACCAGGCGCTGGTCGCGCCCGCGCCCGTAGGAATCGACGAAGCCTTCCTGCTGGAGCCGGTGCAGTGCGCTGCGGACCGGGGTGCGGCTCAGGCCGAGCCGATCGGCGACCCCGCGCTCGGCGATGCGGCCGCCGGGCGGGAGCTGGCCGGAGACGATCAGCTGGCGGAGCTCCTGGTAGACCCGCCAGACGCTGTCGGAGCGGTCGTCGTCGGGTGCCGAGCCGTTGCCGCGCTCCGCGCGCGATCGCGCCGGCCGCCGTGCGGGGCGGGGGGAATCGAGGGTTGCCACAGGCCGCAAGGATACCCCCGCGTCTCGGGCGACGCAACCAACCCTGGCGCGCTGGTACACCGTTGTGGTATTCCTGAACCAGCCGTAGATTGGCCGCTTGGGTCCCCGCAGACGGTCACCCCCCGGACAGGAGCGATGCATGAGAACGACGCCTGGTCAGCGGATGCCGCGATGGTCGCGCCTCGCCGCGTGCCTGGTCGCCGGCGCCCACTTTCTTCTCACCGGCACCGGCGCCGCCGCGCAAGCCGCGACCGGCTCGGTGGCCGGCCGCGTGACCGACGCGCGCTCCGGGCTGGGGCTCGGCGGCACCTCCGTCGAGGTCCAGGGCACCCGGCTCGGCGCTATTACGGCGGCTGACGGCCGCTACCGGATCGCCGTCGTTCCCGCCGGCGAGCTGGTGGTCGTGGCCCGCCGCATCGGCTACGCCTCCCTGCGCCGGACGGTGACGGTGGCCGCCGGGCAGCAGGCGAGCGCCGATTTTAGCCTGGATGCCTCGGCGTATTCGCTGGACGAGGTGGTCGTCACCGGCACCGCCGGCGGCGAGCAGCGTCGGACCCTCGGCAACGCGGTGGCCATCATTGACGCCGTCACCGCGCTGGAGCGCTCGGCCGCCCCCAACCTGACGGCGCTGCTCAGCTCGCGGTCCCCGGGCGCGATCATCACGCCGGGCTCGGGCCGCATCGGGGCGGGCCCAACCATCCAGATCCGGGGCCGGTCCACCCTCTCGCTCAGCTCCGAGCCGATCGTCTACATCGACGGGGTGCGGGTGAACAACGCGGTCAACCAGGGACCCACGGGCGGCTTCCTCGGCGCCCAGAACGCGGCGGTCGCCTCTCGACTCAACGATATCAACCCCGAGGACATCGAGAGCATCGAAATCATCCGAGGACCGGCGGCCTCGACCATCTACGGCACCGAAGCTGCCAACGGGGTCATTCAAATCATCACCAAGAAGGGCGTCAGCGGGGCCGCCCGCTGGACGGTGACCTTCGAGCAGGGTCGGCAACGGTTCGGAGACCCGGCGGGCAGGTTCCCCACCAACTTTTTCAAAAATGCGGCGGGCGAAGTCATACCGTGGAACGCCTGGCAACAGGAGTCGGACAGCGGCCGGAAGTTTTTCCAAACCGGCCGTACCCAGGGGTACAATGTCTCGGTCTCCGGCGGCCGGGAGCAGATGACCTACTTCGTCTCGGGCGGCTACAACGACGAGGATGGGATCGAGCCGAACAACTTTGGGAAGGGCTTCAGCGGGCGAGCGAACCTGAGCTTTTCCCCCTCCAACAAGATCGACGTCCAAACCAACCTGGGGTACGTGCGGAGCTCGATGCACCTGGGCGCCGACAACGGCCTTTCGCCGATGTTCACCGGGCTATACGGCCACAGCCTCCTCTTCCCGGCCAACCGCGGGTTCTTCCTGGCCCCGCCCGAGGTTCCCCAGCGCCTGTATGACAACTCGGCCCAGATCAATCGCTTCACCGGCGGAACCACGTTTAGCCACCGGCCCGCCAATTGGTTCTCCCACCGTCTGGTCATGGGCATCGACTTCACCTCGGACGACAGCCGGGCACTGGAACGCTTCGCCACGCCGGACCTGGCGCCCTTCCTGGCGGCGTTTGGCAGCGCGCAGGGACGGATCGCGCAGACGCTGCGGAACAACACCTTCGTCAGCGGGGACTATTCCGGAACGGCGCGGTTCAAGCTGAGCTCGAAGGTCAGCTCCAGCTCGTCGCTGGGCGCCAATTTCATCCGGAAGCACCTCAAGACCAGCCTGCTGGCCGCAATAAATTTTCCGGCGCCGGGGCTGGAAACGGTCTCCAGCGCCACGAGTCCCCCGACGGTGGCCCAGACGGAGGTCGTCAACACCACGCTCGGGGTCTGGGGCCAGCAGCAGTTCGGCTGGAACGACCGGCTCTTCCTCACCGCGGCGCTGCGGGTGGACAACAACTCCGCATTCGGCGACGACTTCCAGTGGGTCACCTACCCGAAGCTGAGCGCCGCGTGGGTGATGAGCGAGGAGCCCTTCTGGGGTGGGCTGGGCAGCTCGGTCAATACCTTCAAGCTCCGCGCCGCCTACGGCCAGTCGGGTCAGCAGCCGGATGCGTTCGCCGCGCTTCGGACCTTCGTCTCCGCCGGCCGGGCCAACGGCGATGCCGGACTCTCACCGGGCTCCTTCGGCAACTCGGAACTCAAGCCGGAGCGCGCCACCGAGGTCGAGCTTGGCTTCGAAGCCGAGCTGTTCAACCGCTTGAGCCTCGACTTCACCTATTTCACCAAACGCACCAAGGACGCGATTCTCCAGCAGCCGACCGCTCCGTCCGGCGGGTTCCCCGGCAGCCAGGCCGTCAATGTGGGCGAGACCAAGAACCACGGCATCGAGCTGCAGGCCGTCTTCCAGGCGCTCGCCAAGAAGAATCTGGCCTGGGAGGTCGTGGCCAATATTGCGACCAACAAGGATGAGGTGGTGGACCTGGGCCTGCTCCCCTTTGCCGGGAGCACGAACGTCCGCAGCGTCGTCGGCTACCCCATCAGCGCCTATTGGAGCCGGAGAGTCGTAAGCGCCGACCGCGATCCGACCACCCATGCGATCACCAACATCCTTTGTGATGGCGGGGCCGGCAATGCGCCGGTCGCCTGTGCCTCCGCGCCAGAGCAGTTCATCGGCAGCCAGACGCCGAAGGTCACCGGCGCCCTCTCGACCACGGTGACCCTGTGGGAGCGCTTGACGCTCTACGGGCTGGTCGATTTCAAGCGGGGGCACAGCCTGTTCAATGCCAATGAGTTCCTTCGCTGCGGCGGGGTCGCGCCGCTGTGCGACGCGGTCTACAACCGAGCAGGCTACGAAACAAACTTCCTGGCCAGCATCGCGCCCTCGTCCATCGCCGGGAATGTCCTCGCGCCCTTCATTCAGAAGGCCTCGTTCTTCCGGCTGAGCGAGGTGTCGGTCAGTTATCAGCTCCCCTCGCAGTGGCTGCGCGGCATTGGAGTGAGCGGCTGGCGGATCTCGCTGGCGGGCCGGAATCTGCACACCTGGACCAGTTACCGGGGTCTCGACCCCGAGAGCCGCGCCGGGGCGACCGACCAGGCCCTGATCCCGCCGCTGCAGCGGTTCGTCGCGACCCTTCACCTGGCCTTCTGACCATGCGCACCCACTTTCGGGAGAGAGGCGCTCCGATGCGCTCGATCAGATCCTCACGACGGAGCCGGACGACGCTCCTCGCCGTGCCGCTGTTCGCCCTGTTCGCAGCCTGCAGCGAGATCACCAGCCTGGAGCAGTCGAACCCCGGCTCGATCCTGGCCCGCGACGTCTATACCCCGGCCAACGCCCGGCTGCTGGTGAACGGCGCCATCGGGGACTTCGAATGCGCTCTCCATCGCTACGTCGTCGCCCAGGCCTCGCTGGGGGATGAACTCGTCAACGCGTTTGGCGCTGTCACCAATTTCGACTACGATCGCAGGACCATGACACCGGGACACCCCTACGGTACCAATACGTGCGGCGCAGGGGCCCAGAACCCGGGTCTGTACACTCCGCTGTCTGTCGCCCGCGGCACGGCCGATACGATCCACGCGCGGCTCAGCGAGTGGACCGATGCGGAGATGCCAGCAGGCGTGAGTCGCACCCTGCTCCTCGGGCGCTCCGCGGCCTATGCCGGCTACAGCATCCTGCTCCTGGGAGAGGCCATGTGCTCGGCGGCCATCAATATCGGCCCGGAGCTCTCCAAGACCGATCTCTGGAACGAGGCCAAGCTGCGCTTCGATGCGGCGATCACGACGGTGAGCACGGCGACCGATACCGCTTCGGTCAACACGCTCAACATGGCGCGAGTGGGGCGTGCCCGGACGCTGCTCAACCTGGGACAGCTCGCCGCGGCCGGGGCCGATGCCGCACTGGTGCCCTCGGGGTTTGTCCTGAACGCCATTGCCAACGCCTCCGGAACCAATCGCCAGCAGAATCAGGTGTTCGTCCACACCCGGGTGAACAACTTCTCCTCGGTGGATCCCTCCTTCGTGGGGCTCACCTTCGGCGGCGTTGCGGACCCGCGCGTGGTGGTGAATGTGACCGCGACCAAGGGTTCCGATGGCATCACGATCATACGGCAGGTGATGAAGTACGCCGACCGGGGCGCCCCGATCCCGATCGCTCGCTACAACGAGGCTCGGCTCATCCTGGCGGAGGCCAACGTCGCTGCGGGGAACCTGCAAGGCGCCATAGACATCATCAACGCACTGCATACCGCGGCGGGGCTCCCGGCGTACAATGGGGCCGGCCAAACGGCGGATCAGGTCAAGGCCCAAGTGATCGAGGAGCGCCGGCGGGAGCTCTTCATGGAGGGGCATCGTCTCGGCGACATGAATCGCTACCTGCGCCCCCGGCTTCCCGCCGACGGGACCGCGTTCCCGAATGGCGGCAGCTATGGAAGCCAGGCATGTCCCGGTGCCAACGCGCAGGGCTACCCGTTCGGCTTCCCGCTGCCGGATGTGGAACGGAACAACAACCCCAACATTCCGTAACACCGCTGACCGCTCGACAACTCTTCTTCCTGGCGGTTCTTTCCGTCATCGCGCCGCCTCCTGCCTCTGCGCAGGGGACGGCGCTTCCGCCATTTCTCGAGCTCCGCATACCCAAGCCTCCGACAATCGCCACCGGTGACGGCGCCTCGTTCCTCGCGTACGAAATGCACGTGACGAACTTTGCCATGCAGCCGATGACGCTGAAGCGGGTCGAAGTCGCGACCATGGACGGGAGCGGCGTGCGCCGGGTCCTCCTGAGCGTGGCCGACAGCGCGTTGGCCCCAAGCCTCACCCGACCCGGCACGAATACGCCGCCAGCCGAGCGGGTCAGGCTGGCGGGCGGGACGCGGGCAGTGGTGTGGCTCTTGGTACCGGTGGACCAGCGGGCGCCGCCGGCTTCGGTTCAGACTCGAGTGATTCTCGAACAGGGAACCGGAGACAGCATCACCACCCAGGAGCTGGACGCGCCGAGGATCCCGGTGGCCAGTGAGGCGGCCTCGATCGGGCCGCCGTTGCGCGGCGGAGTGTGGCTCGCCGGAAACGGTCCCGCGCCGGGAACCGGACACCGGCGCGCCCTGATTCCGGTTGGGGGCACGCCGTCCATCGCGCAGCGCTTCGCGATCGACTACGTGAAGGTGGGTGACGATCAGCGCACTTTCACCGGCGATCAGCTCAGCAATGCGAGCTATCACGCCTACGGACAGGACGCGCTGGCGGTGGGTGATGGTATCGTGGTCGCCACCAAGGACGGCATTCCCGAAAATATTCCGGGCGCCAACTCGCGTGCCGTCGCCATCTCGCTCGAGACCGTGGGTGGAAATCACGTCATCGTGGACCTGGGCGGCGGACGATTTGCGTTCTATGCCCACCTGCAGCCCGGATCGCTCCGGGTGAAGCTCGGAGAAAGGGTTCGCACAGGCCAGGTCGTGGGGCTGGTCGGCAACAGCGGCAACTCCACCGAGCCGCACCTGCACTTCCACCTCTCTGACGGGAATTCTCCGCTGGGGAGCGAGGGCGTTCCCTACATCCACGAATCATTCGAGCTGGTGGGGCGCTGCCAGAGCTTCGGTGCAGGTTGCGATCGGCCGGCTTCCGGAACGCGGCGGCGTGAAATGCCGATGGCGAACATGCTGGTGCGGTTTCCGCAGTAAGCACAGCTTGAAACAGCTCGCCGCCCGCACCCTCAACCTGAGATTTCGGCGGGAAGCCACGCTCGCCCCGTGAGCCGGATCGTCGTGGTCGGGGCCGGTGTGATCGGGCTGGCGTGCGCGTACTCGCTCAAGAAGCGAGGCCGCGATGTAATCGTGCTCGAGAAGGGCGAGCCCGGGGGCGCCTGCTCCAAGGGGAATGCCGGCTGGATCACCCCATCGATCTCGGCCCCGATCCCGGCTCCCGGCTTGACGCTGACGTCGCTCAAATGGATGCTCCAGAGCGACAGTCCCCTCTACATCTCGCCGACCGCGGCGCCGGGCCTGGCCCGCTGGCTGTGGCGCTTCTGGCGCTACTGCAACCCACGCGACTTCATCCACGGGCTCAACGCGGTGGCCGAGCTCAACCGGAACACGCTCTCGAGCTTCGACGAACTGGAGCGCGACGGGGTCGAGTTCGAGCTCCATCGCAGCGGGATGCTCTGTGTGTTCCTGAACGAGCGCTACATGCGGCGGATGCTGGCCGAGTTCGATCACTATCGCCAGTACGGCTACCGGGTGCCGACCCCGGTGCGCGGGGCGGATCTCCTCCGGCTCGAGCCGGCCCTCTCCGACGCGGTGACAGCCGGGTTCGTAGTCGAGGAGGAGTTCCACGTCCGGCCCGAGTCGCTGATCGCGGGTTATGCGGATCGGCTCCGTCGGATGGGGGTCGAGATTCGCTCAGGGGTGGAGGTCACGGGGGCGAATGGCGCGCGCGCCGGCGACCGGGTCAGGGGGGTCGAGACCTCGTCCGGGCTGGTCGAAGGAGACGAGGTGCTGGTGGCTGCCGGGGCCTGGTCGGGCCAGGTGCTGGCGCCGTTCGGCGTCTCGCTGCCGGTGCAGGCGGGCAAGGGCTACAGCATCACCCTCAACGGCGCCGAGCCGCGGCTCATCCGGCCGCTCTATCTTGGGGAGGCGCGGGTCGGCGGGTCGCCGTTCGACGGCGCTACCCGGTTTGCCGGAACGATGGAGCTCTCGGGCGTGAACGAAACCCTCGATCGAAGGCGAATCGCCGGGATTCGCGCCGGAATCGGCCGGTACCTCCGCCAGCCGGTGAACGAGGGGGAAGGGATCGAGTGGGTCGGGATGCGACCCCTCACGCCGGACGGGCTTCCGCTGCTCGGCCGGGTGCCGGGATATCGGAATCTCTCGGTCGCCACCGGCCACGCGATGCTGGGCATTACCATGGCGCCGGTCACCGGGGAGGCGATGGCCGACGTGATCACCGGTGCGGCCTCTCTTGCGGCGCTCGCGCCGTTCGCTCCCGGCAGGTTTCGATGGTAGCGGCCCCTTCGCTGCGCTCAGGGTGACAATCTTTTCTCCGGAGGTCACGTGAGACTCTCCTGTCTGGGCGCCCTGCTCGCCGCCACCCTGCCCGCCTGCGCGAGCGCGGTATCCACACCTCCTCCACAGACGCCCCCACCGGAGACAAGCGCTCCGTCCGCCCAGTACGATGTGGTGATCCGCAACGGACGGGTGCTCGACGGCGCGGGCAATCCGTGGATTCGGGCGGACGTCGCCATCAAGGACGGCCGCTTCGCGAAGATCGGCCTTGTTCCCGAGCGGGGCACCAGGGAAATCGACGCCGCGGGCAAGTACGTATCACCCGGCTGGATCGACATGATGGACCAGTCCGGAGGGATACTGCCCCGCAACGGACTGGCCGACAACAAGCTGCTGATGGGAGTGACCACGGCGATCGGCGGAGAAGGCGGATTCCCCGTGCCGGCATCGGGCATTCCCGGCTACTTCGCGACCCTGGAACGCCAGGGGATCAGCATCAACTTCGGCTCCTATTTCAGCGAGACCCAGGCGCGCTCAGCGGTGCTGGGCAGCTCGGCTCGGGCGCCTGACCCGGAGGAGCTGGACCGGATGCGGGCGATCATGGATACCGCAATGCGGGCCGGAGCCATGGGCATGACGACGGCGCTCATTTACCCGCCGAGCTCGTACGCCACGACCGCCGAGCTGATCGAGATGGCCAAGGTCGCGGCGCGATACGGCGGGATCTACGCGAGCCACATCCGGGGCGAGGGCGCGGAAGTGGTGCAGTCGGTGCGGGAGTTGATCGCCATCAGCGAAGCCGCCGGACTCCCGGGAGAAGTCTTCCACCTCAAGGTGGCGCACCGCCCGTCGTGGGGACTCTTGATGGACTCGGTCCGCCATGTCGTGGAGGCGGCCCGGGCGCGCGGAGTCGACGTGGCCGCGGACATGTACGTGTACACCGCGGGAGGGACCGGGCTCGAAGCTACGATTCCGAGCTGGGCCTTCGAAGGTGGGAATGATTCGCTCCGCGCCCGGCTCACCAATCCGGAAATCCGGGCCCGGTTCAAGCGGGAACAACAGACCGGATCTCCCGGGTGGTGGAATATCGTCGAGGCCGCCGGCGGCTGGGACGGGATCGTCCTCGCCAACGCGCGAAACCCGGAGAACGCGAAGTATGTGGGCAAGCCGCTCAGCGCCATCGCACGCGAGATGCAGAAGGAGCCGGCCGATGCGGCAATGGACCTGATTCTCCAGGGCACCGGCCGGGTGATGGCGATCTACCACATGATGTCGGAGCAGGACATCGAGACCGCGCTCAAGTTTCCCTGGATAAGCATCGGCAGCGATGCCGGCGCGCGGCTGGCGCCGGGCCAGACCGATCAGACCGGGCTGCGGCACCCGCGCTCGTTCGGAAATGCGGCGCGGGTCATCGCCGAGTACGTGAAGCGGCGCGGTGTACTGTCACTCGAAGAGGCGGTCCGGAAAATGACTTCCTGGCCGGCCACCCGGATGCGGCTGGCGGCCCGGGGGACGATCAAGGAAGGAAACTGGGCGGATGTGACGATCTTCGACCTCGGCACGCTCGACGATCGAGCCAACTACGATGAGCCGATGCTCCACCCCACCGGCATCGAGTACGTCCTGGTGAACGGCGTGGTCACCATCGAGAGCGGAAAGCATACCGGGGCGCGGGCCGGCAAAGTTCTCTACGGACCGGGCCGGCCATAGCGTACTGGCGCCTTCGCGCCTTTGCGCCCTAGCGCCGTTCCGGCATCCGCGCGGTGACCGTGCCCTGCTCATCGAGGAATTCCAGGCTCGCAACTCCCAGCGAATCCCCCAACAACCGGCGGCGGGACGGCGCTCCACTGGGCGGCGTTCCACGGCAACATCGAGATGGTACGGCAGATCCTGGGTTACAAACCCAACCTCGAGCTCCGCGATACCCAGTACAGCGGGACGGCGCTGAACTGGGCGGAGTACGGATCGGAGAACAGCTGGAAGCGGGAGAAAGGGGACTATGCGGAGACGATTGGGCTGCTAAGGCAATAGGCAGTGGGCAATAGGCAGTCGGCAAACAAACGTGAAGCCATTGCCCATTGCCTACTGCCTACTGCCTCCTTCCGGCTCCTCATGCTAGAACTTGCTCCACAGGTACTGATTCGTAACCTCGTGATGAAACTGAATCTCCGGAATCTTGATCAGCGCACCCAGCGCCTTGGGGCAGCGATCCGCGGAGGCCAGCTTCAGGTCTGCATAGCGCTTGTGGACCGTTTCTCCCAAGAGATCCGCGGCGAACCGGCTGCCCTTGAAGAGCCGGATCCCGTCGTAGATGTTGTCGGGCAGGAACTTGGTCCGGTCCCGCCGCTTCTCGCCGTTGGTGCTCTCGATGGGCCCCTCGAACCCCGTCCGGAACATCGTGTAGATCGCCAGGTAGGGATTGGCATCCGGCGCGATCGAGCGGACCTCGATGCGAGCCGTCTTGTCATTCCCGATCGGAATGCGAATCATCGAACCGCGGTCCACCGCCGACGCCTTGATCTGGTTCGGCGCCTCGAAGTGCGGGTCGAGACGGCGATAGGCGTTGACACTCGGATTGAACAGCAGGCAGGTGTCTTGCCCGCTGGTCAGGATCCGGTCGATGAACTTCCAGCCCAACCTGCTGAGCTTGTCGGGCCCCTTGGGATCCCAGAAGAGATTCTTCCCCTTTTGGCTCACCGAGAGATTGGTGTGCATGCCGCTGCCGTTGACGCCGGTGACCGGCTTCGGCAGGAAGCTCGCCGTCATGTCGAACCGGGCGGCCACCTGGCGACAGATCAGCTTGTAGAGCAGCACCTGGTCGGCGGCGATGCTCGCCTCGGTGTAGCTGTAGTTCATCTCGAACTGCGACGGGGCCACCTCGGGGTGGTCCTTCTCGTTGGCGAAGCCCATCGCCCTCTGCACCTCGGCGGCGGTGTCGATGAAAAGGCGGAGCGCGTCACCCGGGAGCGAATGGTAGTAGCCACCGGTGCTGGGGAACTCGAAACAGCCGGTCTCGAAGTAGCACCGCTCGGCGTCCCTGCCCTTGAACAGGAACCCCTCGATCTCGTTGGCCGCGTTGCAGGTGTAGCCCTCTTTCTGGTAGAGCCGGTCGAGATAACTCTTGAGCTTGGCACGCATGTCCGCCACGTAAGGCGATCCGTCCTTTTCCAGCACGTCCGCAAAGACCATTACCTTCCCGGCGCCGAACACGTCGGCCGGGAGCCAGTAGGTGGCCGGCCAGTCAATCGCGAGCCGGAGATCGGATTCGGCCTGCTGCGAAAAGCCGCGGATGGAAGAGCCGTCGAAGGTGAGGTTGTCCGCCGACTTGAGCAGAAACTTCTTGTCGTAGTCCAGCATGTGCAGCCGGCCCTCGAGGTCGGCAAAGCAGACCGTCACCGCCTTGATCCGCTTTTCGTCGGTGAGGTACTTCATCCGCTTCTCGCGGATCTTGTCGGGATTGCTGCGGCCCGTGCGCTCGGCCTTGGCCTCGAGATTCATCTCCTCGAGCCGGTCGTAGGGGATTTCCAGGAAGTCTCTGAGATCGTCGAGCATCGGGGGCAGCTCCGCGGTGACTCGTGGAAGAGGTCGGACACAGAACCTTACTACAACTAGGTTAAAAAAGCAATTTGTTAGTGTTAATTACCTCACAATTAGTATAAGTGAGGCAATATTTAGCATCAAACTAGGGTCGGCCTCTTCGGTTCTCTCAGGGTGACAGTAGCTTCGCTGAGGGTTACAAGGAAGGATTGTCAGCGGGCACAGGGAGCGGGCTGACGACGGGACGCTAGTGAGTACCGCGAACTCGAGCGCCCCCGGAGGCCCGCCCGCCCCGAGCCCGCGGGGTGAGGGATCCCAGGTGTGACGAAAGGGGCCGATCTCCACCCGGTGACACGCCCATCCGCTGCTCTCAGGTGACCATCGACTGCCTCACCCGGGCGATGAGTGGGACTCGCCAGAGGGGACGTCGGGCCGCGAGGGCCCGGCGTGAAGCAAAGAGGTGTGTTGGCCCGCGGGCCCCGTGGGCGAGTCCCACTCGAGCCCGGGGGTGAGAAAGCAGCGCTCAGGGCAACGGCTGGGGATTGGCGGGGCGGTCGCCGGCCGGACGGCGCGGATCCCGGTCCACCACCGTCGGCTTGACCTCGGAGCCGGGCTGCAGCCGGTCGGTGCCCCCGACGACCACCTGCTCACCGAGCATCAGGCCTCGCTGGATCTCGACATACCCGGGCGTCCTGACACCTAGCACCACTTCGCGCCTTTGCGCCTTTGCGCCTTCGACCACCCAGACGTACATCGCGCCCGCGAATGGGCTCACCGCGTCCTCCGGGATGACCAGCGCTCCCGGACGGGTCGCGGTCTCCAGCCGGGCCTCGATGAACATGCCCGACGCCAGCTCGCGCCTGGGGTTCTGCGCCAGCGCCTTGATGGTGATCGTGCGGCTGGGGAGCTGCACGCGGGGATCGACGAAGTCCACCGTGCCGGCGAAGTCGCGGCCCGGCAGCGCCGCCACGCGGAACAGCACCCGTTGCCCCACCTTGAGCTGCTCGGCGTAGCGCTCCGGCACCTGGAAGACGGCGCGCTGGGGATTCACCGTCTGCAGGGTGATGAGCCGGGTGGAGTTGTTGACGTAATCGCCGAGGCTGGCAAGCCGCTGCCCGGCCACGCCGGTAAAGGGCGCGCGCACCACGGTGCGGGCCAGCCGGAGCTCGAGGAGATCGAGCGACGCCTGGGTGCTCCGCATCTGGGCCTCGACCCGCTCGACGTCGGCGGGCGCGGCGGCCTTGTCGGCAAGGAGGGCGCGGGTCCGGGTCAGCGCCTGCTGGGCCAGGTCGCGGTCGGCTGTGGCGCGGGCGACCTGTGCCTTGAGCTCAGCGTCATCCACCCGGAAGAGCGGGGTGCCCTGGGTCACGACGGCGCCTTCCCGCACCAGGATCTCGACCAGGCGGCCGTCCACCTCCGGGCGGAGCTCGATCGCCTGAAGCGGCTCGATCTGTCCCGTGGCGGTGATGGCATCGATCACGGTATCGGACCGGACCAGCACCACCTCGACCGGCACGGGTCCGGTGTTCCCGCGTCCGCCACCTGGGCGCGCGCCGGCGCCTTCGGCAGGCGGCGCACCCGACGGCTTCCCACAGGCGCCGGCAAACACCGCCAGCCCCATTACCGCGAGTCTCCTCACGAAGGATCCTTGTCGCTGAAGAGTCGTCGGCCGAGTATCGCCTCGAGCCCGGCGAGGGCGAGGCGGGCCGCATATCGTGCCTGGACCAGCTCGGCCTGCGCTTCCGTCAGGCGGGACTGGGCATCGATCAAATCGAGAATGGTGCTGGCCCCGGCGCGATAGCGGGCCTCCTGCACCCGGAAGTTCTCCCGCGCAATGATGAGTCCCTGCTCCGCATAGTCGGTCGTCGCCCGTGCCGTCTGATACGCTTCCCATGCCGCCGTCACGTCGGCCTCGGCGGCGCGCTCCAGTTCGGCGCGGACGGCTCGCGCAACCTCGCGGGCATTCTTCGCGCGCACGTAGCCGAGCTCGCGGTTGGCGTTGTCCCAGAGCGGATAGCTCAGGCTCACCGTCAGGGTGCGGCGCGTCAGGCCCACCGGATAGAAATTGTCGCCGAAGGTGATCTCGTTGGCGCTCAGAAAGACCGAGGGAAGGTAGCTCCCGCGGCGGGCCCGCACGGCGGCCTCGGCGGAGCGCTCGCTGGCCCGGGCCACCCGGTACTCGGGCCCCTGCTCCACCGCCTGATTCATCGCCTCGATGAGCGAGATCGGCAGATCGGGGGCGCGGGCGGTGTCGAGGGGCACGGCGTCCACCCCGCCCGCCTCGCCGACGCGCTGGCCCAGCACCAGACGCGCGACGCGCAGCCGTGCTTCATCCTGAAGCAACTGAACCCGCGCCCGGTTCAGCTCGAGCAGGAGTTGAAGCGAATCGGTCTGCACCGCGGCGCCGCTCACCACCCGGGCGCGGGCCACCACCAGTTGTTCCTCGGCGCGGCGCACCCGGTCGCGGGAGACATCCACCAGCTCGTGATTGCTCAAGACCGAGTAGAAATCGACCTCGGTGCCCAGGGCAGAGAGAAAGCGCTCCTGCTCCTCTCCCGCCCTCGCGCCCTCCAGGTCCGCCCTGGTCTGGCTCAGCGTGGCGAACTTGCGCCCGCCGGCGAACAGCTCGAAGCGGGCGTCGATCCGCGCCGTGGCGCTGGTCCGGGCCGGCGCCCCGGTGCCGACGTTGAACTGGCTGGTGGAGAACGAGGTGTAGTCGGAGCCGACCGAAATGGACGGGAGAATCATCGCGCTCATCGCGGCCCGCCGCGCCCAAGCGGCGTTGTCCACCGCGCCGAGCGCACGCACGTAATTCGGATCGAGCCGAGCCGCCCGCCTGAGCGCCTCGGTGAGGGTGATTCGCGGCAGCGTGTCCGCGGCCTGCGCGTCCGGCCCGGCCGGTGCGTCCGGCCCGGCCGGTGCGGGGACGCCGGCCGCGAGCGCCAGGAGCAGCGCGATCATTTCGCGTGCACCGGATGCGCGGCGGGCGCTCCGGCGTGCCGGCGGGCGGCGCCGACCTTCACCCGCACTCCTTCCATCAGCGAATAGACCACCGGCACCAGGAAGAGGGTCAGCGCGGTGGAGAAGAGCACGCCGCCCACGATGGCGTATCCCAGCGGGCGGCGGCTGATCGAGCCGGCGCCGAGGCCGAGCGCGATCGGCACCGCACCCATGATGGTGGCGACCGAGGTCATCAGGATGGGCCGGAGCCGGATCCGGCCGGCCTCGAGAAGGGCGGCGAGGGTGTCCATCCCCCTCCCCCGAAGCTGATTGGTGTATTCCACGAGCAGGATCGAGTTCTTGGTGACGAGTCCGATCAGCAGGATCATTCCGATCTGGCTGTACAGATTGATGCTCGACCCCGCGAGCCAGAGGGTGAAAAGCGCGCCGGTGACGGCGAGCGGCACCGCCATGAGCACGGTAAAGGGGTGCACCAGCGATTCGAACTGCGAGGCCAGGACCATGAAGACCACGATGAGCGCCAGGAGGAATGCGAAATAGAGCGAGCTTCCGCTCTCGGAGAGCTCCCGGAGCTCACCGCTCAGCGCGATGGTCGAGCCGGAGGGCAGCACCTCCGACGCGATCTGCTGCAGGGAATCGAGCGCCTCACCCAGCGTGAAGCCGGCGGCCAACCCGGCGGAAAGATCGGCGGAGCGAACCCGCATGTAGTGGTTGAGCTGGCGGGGACCGACCCCCTCCTTGACCGAGGCGAGCTGCTCGAGCTTGATGAGCTCGCCGTCGCGGCCGCGGACCGAGAGGCCGCTCATGTCGGTGGGCGTGGCGCGCTCTTCCGGCGAGAGCTGCACCATCACGTAGTAGAGTTTGTTGTTCCGGGTGAAGGTGCTGGCGCGCTGGCCGCCGAGCATGGCCTGCATGGTGCTGGCGACGTCGCGCACCGGCACGCCCAGGTCCTCGGCGCGATCGCGCTGGTAGGAGACCGCAAGCTCGGGCTTGTTCACCCGGAGATCGGTGTCCACGTTGGTGAGCCCGCGCACCTGGCGGGCGCGCTTGAGCATGGCATCCATGCCGACGAACAGCGAATCGAAATTCGGATTCCGGATGATGAACCGCACCGGCGACCCGAAGCCGCCGAAGGCGGGCGGGTTGTTGGCAAAGGCCTGCACACCGGAGACCTGCGCCAGCTTGGGCCTGAGCTCCTCGATGATGTCCTGCACCGACCGCTTGCGCTCCGACCAGTCCACGAATCGCACGAAGATCTGGCCGCCGTTGACCCGGCCGCCGCCGCCGCCGAACCCGCCTCCCACCGTGCTGGTGTAGTTGGAGATTTCGGGAATGCCGGCGAGGATCTGCTCCACCTGCCGCTGGTATTGGTCGGTATACGCGAGGGTCGAGCCCTCGGGCGCGGTGAGCTGGATCTGGATCTGGCCGCGATCTTCCGGCGGCACGAACTCGCGCTTCAGGCTGAAGAACACCGTCACCGCGCCGGCCACCAGGGCCGCCGAGCCGCCGAGCACCACCAGCCGGTGTCGCAGGGCAAAGCCGAGTGCCTTCTCGTAAGCGGTGGCGGTGAACTTGAAGCTCTGCTCGAGGGTCTGGTAGATCGCCCCGTGGCGGGGCGGAACCCGGAGGATCTTGGCGCAGAGCATCGGGGTGAGGGTCAGCGCCACGAATCCGGAAATGGCGACGGCGGCGGCCACCGCGATCCCGAATTCATTGAAGAGCCGCCCGGTGCTGCCCTTGAGGAACGCCAGCGGGGTGAACACCGCGACCAGCGAGATCGTCGTCGCGACCACGGCGAAGGCGATCTCGCGGGTGCCCTCCACCGCGGCTTCCTCCGGCGGTTCGCCCAGCTCCTCCTGATGCCGGAAGGCATTTTCGAGGACGATGATCGCGTCGTCCACCACGATGCCGATCGCGAGGGTGAGGGCGAGCAGCGTCACGTTGTTGATGGAGAAATTGAGGGCGTTCATCACCGCAAACGTCGCGACGATCGACGCGGGGATGGCCAGGCCGGGGATGACCGTCGCCCGAACATTCCGGAGAAAGAGGAAGATGATCAGCACCACGAGGCCGGCCGCCAGGATCAGCGTCTCCTCGGCTTCCTTAATCGACCGCTTGACGTAAATGGATTGGTCGTACCCGAGACTCGCGGTGACACCGGGAGGGAGCGCTGCCACAAGATCGGGGAGCGCCTCGCGGATCGCGTCGGCCACTTCGACCAGATTGGACTTGGACTGCCGAACCACCGACAGGCCGACCGCCGGCCGGCCGTTGAAGCGGAAGAAGCTCCGCTCGTCTTCCGCGCCCAGCTCGACCTTGGCGATGTCGCCAAGCTTGACCACCTGTCCATTGCTGCTGGCCACCACCATCGCGGCGAATTCCTGGGGGGTCTTCAGCTCACCCATGGAACGCACCGAGAACTCCCGGCGGTCGGACTCGATCCGGCCGGCGGGGATCTCCACATTCCTGGCCTGGATGGCGCGGACCACGTCCTGCACCGTGAGATCGTGGGCGGAGAGCTTGCTGACCGAGAGCCAGACGCGCATGGCGTACCGCCGCTCACCCCGCACATCGGCCCGCGCGACGCCCGGCACGGTCTGCAGCCTCGGCTTGAGGATGCGGTCGGCGATCTCGGAGAGCTGGAGCAGGTCGTGCTGGCTCGATTCCAGGCCGACGAAGACGATCGGCCGGGCATCGGCGTCCTGCTTGTTCACCACCGGGTCGTCGACTTCCTGGGGGAGCCGCCCGCGCACCCGCGCCACGATATCACGGACATCCTGCGCCGCGTCTTCGATCGGACGATTGAGGTTAAATTCGAGATTGATGTTGGTCGACTGCTCGGAGCTGTTGCTGGTCATCGTGCGCAGGCCTTCGAGCGAGGCGAGCTGCTCCTCGAGCACGTCGGTCACCGCGGATTCCATCACGGCAGGGTTGGCGCCGCGCAGCGTCACCGACACCGAAACGATCGGCGGGTCTACATCGGGGAATTCGCGGACCGACAGCTCGTTGTACCCGAGGATACCGAACAACACGAGCGCGCCGCTGAGCATGCTGGCGAAGACCGGCCGCTGGATGGAGATGTCGGAGAGTTTCATGCGACAGACCGGCCTCGACAGAGGGAAAAGACGCCGCGGGCGGACCCGGCCGTCATCCCTGAGGTACGGCCCCCCGCTCCGGCTCGTTGAGACTTACTTCGAGGCACGATGAGCGACAAGCTGACCCCCCGGCAGAAGGCCCAGCTCGCCGTCCTGGAGACCCTTCCCCCCAGGTTTGAGCAGATGCACCGGCTGATCGAGGAAATCGCCGGAATGCGGGTGGATGAATCGGTCATCCGGCGCCTCACCCGGCTGCTCGACGAATCCAAGTCGGCTACCAACACCGTAGGACTAACTGCACTCACCGAGACCATGGGAATCATGGGAATGCTGGCGCGCCGCACCAGCGACCACCAGATGAAAGTCCGCGGCCTGAGAGAGGGCCTGGGCAGCCTCAAGATCAATTTCGAGGGGGCGTTTCGGTCGGCGAGTCTCGGCGAGCCGGTGGGGTCGGCCAGCCCCGAGGCACCGAAAAAGGGCTAGCGTTTTCGGGCCGCAATCCGGTCGATGAGGGGTCCGGACATGAGGACCACCATGGCGTTGACCAGGGCCCCGACCAGCAGGGTGACGAAGATCAGGGCGAACAGGATCATGCCGGCGCCCAGCGTGGCGAAAATGCGTCCAAAGAGCTCCATGGTCCCCCCGACTGTAAGGCGGTATTTTACCCGTCCCCCCGGCGGGGCCGCAACCGCCGGGGCCGAGCGATCCCCTACCCTCCATCGAGGTGTTGCTATGCGTGCTCTGACCGTGCTTTCCCTGACCGCCCTGCTGGCCACCCCCCTGGCTGCCCAGGGCAACCCGGCGGATCCCGACAAGAAGGTCGCCGGCGGTGGGACGCTTCCCCCGGGCTGGTTTGCCCGCCTGGAGGATTCGACCGCCAGCATCATGAACGTGAAGTTCGCGCCCATGGGTGCCGGACTCCACTTCACCACCGGCCCGTCCGGGATCTATTGGCGCGATGCCGATGCGGTCCCCGGCTCGTTCCACACCATCGCCAGCTTCACCCAGATGAAGGCCCCCACCCACCCCGAAGCCTTTGGACTCCTGGTGGCCGGCAAGGACCTGAAGGGACCCGACGCGTCGTACATCTACCTGATCGTGCGGGGCGACGGGATGTTCTCCATCCGGCAGGGTGGCGTGGCGGGGCGGCCGTCCACCAATCTCACCACCGGCGGCAACAAGAACGGCTGGCTGGCCAATGAGGCCGTGGTGAAGCAGGACTCGACCGGCAAGGCAAAGAACACGCTGGAAGTCTCCGGCGACGCCGCGACCAAGAAGCTCACCTTCAAGGTCAACGGGAAGACCGTGCACGAGATGGACGCCCCGAACGGCGTCGGCGGGATCGTCGGGATCCGGATGAACCACAATCTGGATGTGCACGTGGATGGGTTTGCGGTGCATAAGATGTAGTTGGAGGCAAAGAGGCAAGGAGGCAAGGAGGCTGCTGAAGACTCTCTTCAGGCACTCTTGATCTCAGTCCAGACACGATCCCACAACGCACTCGCCCGGCCGAGGTCCTTCTGGATTTCGAGCCGGGCGAGCTCGTTGGGGGCCGGATAGGGGACCGGATTGTCGATCAGCGGCATCGCCGCCTGGTTCGGGCTGCCATAGCCGGTGGCGGTGGAGATTCGGGCCGCGATCTCGGGACGCAGGGTGTAATTGATGAACTCGTGCGCCGCGCGGGGATGCGGCGCCGACTTGGGGACCACCAGCGAGTCGATCCAGAGGGTGCTCCCCTCCTCCGGCAGCGCCCAGGCGAGCGCCGGCTGCTCCTTGCGTGCCTGCGCCGCGTCGCCGTTCCAGAGCTGCGCCAGCCAGACATCCCCCGCGATCAGCTGCCCTTTGACGGGGGCCGAGAGGTAGGCCTTGAGATTGGCCTTGGCCGCGATCGCGTCCCGCTTCGCTGCCGCGAGCTCCGCCGGGTCGATCGAATTGATCGAACGGCCCCGGTACCTGAGAAAGGCGCCGATCACATCTCGCAGGTCATCCAGCATCGTCATCTTGCCCGCGAGCGTCCGGCCGAGAAACACACTCCAGCTTTCGGGAGCGTCCGCGATGAGATCGCTCCGCCAGGCAATGCCGGTCATCCCCCACTGCCACGGCACCGTGTAGGCGTTCTCCGGATCGTGGGCCAGAGCTCGAAAGACCGGGGACAGGTTGGGCTGGTTGTCGAGATAGCGGAGCGAGAGCTTGGCGAGCAATCCGGTTTCGATGAGTGCGGTGACGGCGTAGGTCGTCGGCACCACGAGGTCGTATCCGGTAGCCCCCGCCTGGAGCTTGGCCACCAGCTCCTCGCTGCTCTCGTAGGTGTCGTAGGTCACCCGCACCCCGAATTCCTTTTCGAATCCCGGAATGACATCAGGTGAGATGTAATCCGACCAGTTGTAGATGTTGAGCTCGGGCTCGAGGGGGCCGAGCTCCTCGCTGCCCGCGCGAGGCGCATGGCTCCCCTCGCCTCGGCAGGCATCGAGCAGCGCCGCAGATACCGGAAGCGCGGCGGCACTCGCGAGGAACTCCCGGCGCGAGATCATCGGGCCGGGCGCGCCCGAAGCAGCCGGTCCGCGGCGTAGATCAAGAGCGACGTTCCGAGCAGAATGATGCTGCTGATCGCGTTCACCGTGGGCTCCACGTTGCGCCGCACCATGCCATACACCACGATCGGGAGGGTGGAGGAGCCCGCCCCGGACACCAGCGAGGTGATCACGTAGTCGTCGAACGACATGGTGAAGGCGAGGAGCGCCCCGGCGACGATCCCGGGCCAGAGCGCCGGAAGGGTGACAGTGCGGAATGCGGTCAGCTCGTCGGCGCCCAGGATGAGCGCCGCCTCCTCGAGATGCTGGTCCATGCCTTCGAGTCGGGCCCGCACCACGACCACCACGAAGGAAATATTGAAGGCGATGTGCGCGATGGTGATCGTGCCGAGCCCGAGCGGCATGCCGGCCAGCACGAACAGCACCAGGAGCGAGATCCCCACCAGGATCTCCGGAGTCACCAGCGGCAGGAACACCAGCCCTTCGAGCGCTCGTCGCCCGGGAAAACGGCGCCGGGCAAATGCTAAGGCGATGAGGGTGCCGAAACAGGTCGCCACCAGCGTCGAGACCAGGCCGACGACGAGGCTGGCGCGGAGTCCGCGCCAGAGATCGGCGCGCCCGGCGAGCGCCCGATACCAGTCGAGGGTGAAGCCGGACCAGCTCACCGAGTAGCGCGAGGCGTTGAAGCTGAAGAGCACCAGCACCAGCACCGGGAGATGCAGCAGGAGATACACCAGCCCGGCCAGGCCCAAGAGCCACTTGGGCGCCGGTTTCACCGGTTCCCCCGCTCGGCCGGTTCCCGGTCCCGCAGGCGGAGCGACAGCATCACGGCGACGAGCACTACCGCCATCACCGCGAACGACGCAGCCGCTCCGAAGGGCCAGTTCCTCGCCGTGGTGAACTGATTCTGCACCAGGTTCCCGATCATCACCTGCTTGGCGCCGCCGAGTAGATCCGAGGTGAGGAACGATCCCATCGCCGGCACGAAAACCAGGAGCGAACCGGCGATGATGCCGGGGAGAGCCAGTGGAAGCGCCACGCGGAAGAAACGTGCGACGGGGCGCGCGCCCAGCACCTCCGCCGCCTCCAAGAGGACGGGATCGAGCTTTTCCAGCGAAGCGTAGATCGGCAGCACCATGAACGGCAGGAAGCCGTACACCAGCCCGGACAACACGGCGAAGGGCGTGTAGAGGAGCGCGATCGGCTCGCGGATCAGGCCGAGACTCATCAGGACGGAGTTGATCACCCCGGTGTCCCGGAGGAGGAAGATCATCGCGAAGGTGCGCACCAGGAAACTGGTCCAGAAGGGGAGCACCACCAGAAAGAGCAGCAGCGAGCGATGCCGCCGGCTCGTCGCGATTACCCAAGCCACCGGAAATCCGAGCAGCAGGCACGCCGCGGTCGCGAGCGCGGACCAGACGATGGTGCGCCAGAGCACCTGCAGATAGAGCGGATCGAGAAAACGGCGGTAGTGCTCAAGGGTGAATCCCGGCTCGACACCACCATAGGTGCCGCGCTGCATCACGCTCGCCCCCAGCATGAGCAGCATTGGGAGAACGAAGAACAGGACGAGCCATAGACCACCCGGAAGGAGCAGACTCGCCGCGCCGAGCGCCGGTCGCCGCGCAATCGCGCCCAGGATCCGGCGGCGGACGGTCATGCGTCGGCGAGTAGGCGGGCGTCTCCCGGTTTCCATCCGGCGGACACGGCGGTACCCGGCGTCCAGGGGAGCGGGCGGTTGAGTTGTCCCTCATTGCGCAATGCGACGGTGCAGCGGCGGTTTCCTTCGAGCTGCACCAGAACCCGCAGCATCTCGCCCTGGTAGATCACGTCTTCCACCGTACCCGGGAGCGACCGGTATCCGGCGGGCGGGGTGTCGCTGCGAGCGATGAGCATCATGCGCTCGGGCCGGACCGCGATGTGCGCGCCATTCTCCCCCTCGAACAGATTCGATTCGCCGATGAACGTGGCGACGAATTCGGTGCGGGGATGCTCGTAGATCTCGGCCGGCGATCCGATCTGGGCGATGCGTCCGCGGTCCATGACCGCGATCCGGTCCGACATGGTGAGCGCTTCGTCCTGGTCGTGGGTGACATAGACAAAGGTGATGCCGAGCTTCCGGTTGAGCTGGCGGAGCTCGAGCTGCATCGCGTGGCGGAGCTTTTCGTCGATCGCGCCGAGGGGCTCATCGAGCAGCAGCATTTCGGGCTGGAGCACCAGCGCGCGGGCGAGCGCCACGCCCTGGCGCTGACCGCCGGACAGCTCGGCGGGGCGGCGGTTGCCGAACTCCGTCGGATCGAGCTGGACCGTGGCGAGCGCCTCGGCGACTCGGCGGGTGAGCTCCGTCCCGTGGATCCGGCGACGCTCGAGGCCGAACGCGACGTTGCGCAGGACGGTGAGATGGGGAAAGAGCGCGTAGCTCTGGAACACCATGCCGAGGTTGCGCTCGTAGGGGCGCATCCGGAGGGCCGAGACTCCGCCGATCCGGATGTCGCCGCCGTCGTTGTCGGGCTCCTCGAAGCCCGCGAGGAGGCGGAGCGTGGTGGTTTTGCCAGAGCCGGAGGGACCCAGCAGCGAGAAGAATTCGCCCCGGGCAATGTCGAAGGACACGGCGTCGACCGCGCGAGTGGCGCCGAAGGATTTGCTGACGCGGAGGAACTGGGCAAGAGGCACGGAGCCCAAACGTAGGTGGCGGTGCCTGTGAGCGTAAGGTAGCATTCCTCCATGCATCGGCGACAAATCCTGAGTTTGCTTGGGACCGCGGCGCTGGCGCCGCTCTTCGCCCCGCTGTCCGCCAGGGAGCGGTGGGCGGCCGGCACCAGTCTGCACGATCGCGCCGTGCGGCAGGCCGGAGGCCGCGCCCTCTCCCCGGCGCAGATGGCGCTGGTGACGGCGCTCGCCGACACCCTCATCCCGCGCACCGACACGCCGGGGGCGGTCGATGTCGGCGCTCCCGCCTTCGTCGACCTCCTCCTCGCGGAGTGGTATCCGGACCAGGAGCGGCAGGAGATCCTGGCTGGAATAGACGCATGGGACGCCCGCTGCCGGGAAGCGCAGGGAAACTCCTTTGCGGCGCTCGACGAGAGCGGCCGCATCGCGTTCCTGACGGTCGTGGACGCGGAGACCGGTTCCGCCGGATCGCCCGCCGCGGCCTATGCCGCGATCAAAAGCGCGATCGTGTTCGGCTACGTCACCTCGAAGCAGGTGGCCGAGGCACACCGCACGACCCCGATCATCCCGGGCCGGTTCGACGGCTGCGTCCCGGTGGGAGGCGGCTGATGAAACCGGCACAGGATACGACCTACGACGCGATCGTGGTGGGCAGCGGGATCAGCGGCGGGTGGGCCGCGAAGGAGCTGTGCGAGCGGGGGCTTCGGACCCTGGTGCTGGAGGCGGGCCGAAACATCGATCCGGGCCGCGACTACGTGGAGCACATCCAGCCGTGGGAGGTTCGGTTCCGCGGCCGAGGGGACCGCAAGGCGCTGGAGCGTGACCAGCCGGTGCAGAAGAACTGCTACGCCTGCGACGAGTGGGGCTCCAAGTTCTTCGTGAACGACCGGGAGAATCCCTACGCGCACGATCCCGACAAGCCGTTCGCCTGGTTTCGGGGCCGGCAGGTGGGAGGCCGGTCGATCATGTGGGGGCGCCAAGTCTATCGCTGGAGCGACCTCGACTTCGAAGCGAATGCGAAAGACGGCATCGGGGTGGACTGGCCGATCCGCTACGCCGATATCGCGCCGTGGTACGATCACGTGGAGCGATTCATCGGGGTGAGCGGCCAGGCCGAGGGGCTGGCGCAGCTTCCCGATGGGCAGTTCCTCCCGCCTATGGAGCTGCGCTGCGCGGAGCGGGTGGTGCGGGACAAGCTGCTGGCCAAGTGGGGAGGCGAGCGGAGGCTCACGATTGGGCGCTGCGCCATTCTCACCCAGAATCACAACGGGCGCGCCGCGTGCCACTACTGCGGCCCGTGCGAGCGGGGGTGCATCACCCACTCGTACTTCAGCAGCATCGGATCGACCCTTCCCGCTGCCCGGCGCACCGGCCGGCTCACCCTCCGGCCCGACAGCGTAGTCGAGAGCGTCATCTACGACGAATCGAGGGACCGGGCGACCGGCGTCCGGGTCATCGATGCGGTCACGATGCAGCCGCTCGAGTTCCGGGCTCGGCTGATTTTCCTCTGCGCGTCGACGATGGAGTCGGCGCGGTTGCTGCTCAATTCGAAGACCTCGCGGTTCTCCACCGGGTTGGGCAATTCGAGCGGGCAGCTGGGCCGGAATCTGATGGACCATGCCTATGGCGCGGGGGCGAGCGGGACGATCCCGGGGATGGAGGATCAGACCAGCTACGGCCGGCGACCCAACGGCATCTACATCGCCCGGTTCAGGAACGTGAAGGACAAGCACCCCGATTTCGTGCGGGGATACGGATTTCAGGGTGGCGCGGGGCGGAGCGGCCTGGGCCGGCCGCGCAACGGCTTCGGCCCCGAGTTCAAGGAGGCGCTGTTCCGGCGTGGTCTCGGACCCTGGAATTTCTCGATCAGCGGCTGGGCCGAATGCTTGCCGAGGGAAGACAACCTGATCGAGCTGCATCCCGTGCTCAAGGACAAATGGGGTGTTCCGGCGCTGCGGGTGCAGTGCACCTGGGGACCGAACGAGCTGGCGCTGCTCGAAGACATGCAGGTGACGGCGGCGGAGATGCTCGAAGCCGCCGGCGCGACCAACATCCGGACCCACGATTCGAAGAATCCGCCGGGGCACTGCATCCACGAGATGGGCACCGCGCGGATGGGGCGGGACCCGAAGACCTCGGTGCTCAACGGGCAGAATCGGCTCTGGGATACGAAGAACGTCTTCGTGACCGACGGGGCGTGCATGGCGTCGTCGGCGTGCCAGAACCCGTCGATCACCTACATGGCGCTGACGGCGCGGGCGGCGGCGTTCGCGGTCGACGCGATGAAGAGGAATGAATTGTGAAGCGGAGGGAGTTGCTGGGTGCGCTGGCGGGATGCTGGACGGCTGGACGGCTGGGGCCTGGACGGCTGGGTAGACTCGGAATTCAGCTTTACACCGTCCGGCGGGACCTCGAGCGGGACGTCGAGGGAACGCTTGCCAGGGTGGCGGAGATCGGATTCAAGGAAGTCGAGTTCGCGGGGTTTCCCCAGGGGACGGCGGCATCACTCCGCGCGATGCTGGATCGCCTTGGTCTCACCGCGGTGTCGAATCATGTGCCGCTGCAGGCGCTCCGCGCCGACTGGGAGCGTACGCTCGACGAAGCGGCGGCGCTGGGCCAGCGATACATCGTGGTGGCGAACATCGCCCCCGGCGAGCGGCGCACCCCGAACGATTGGAAGCGGCTGGCGGCGCTCTTCAACAAAGCCGGCGAAGCATCCCGGGCTCGGAAGATCCAGTTCGCCTACCACAACCACGATTACGAGTTCGCCCCCATCGACGGGCGGATCGGGTATGACGTGCTGCTCGCGGAGACCGATCCGAAGCTGGTCCAGTTCGAGATGGACCTGTACTGGATCACCAAGGGCGGGAAGGATCCGCTGGAGTACTTCGCGAAATACCCGGGACGCTTCCCGCTGTTGCACGTCAAGGACATGACCCCTGCCCCGGCCCGCGGCTTTGCCGACGTCGGCAAGGGCACCATCGACTTCAAGCGCATCTTCCGCCGGGCCGGACGGGCGGGCGTGAAGCATTACTTCTATGAGCAGGACACGACCCCCGGCTCTCCCTTTGAGAGTGCGAAGGTCAGCTACGAGTATCTCAAGAGCTTGAGGTTTTGATGAAGCGACGCGAAGCGATAGGCGTGCTGGTGGCCGGTGCAGGTGTCGTGATTGGTCACCCTGAGCGAAGCGAAGGGGCCAATGCAGGCCGACTCAAACAATCCGTCTCCTACTGGCCCTACAGCAAGATCCCGCTCCCCGAATTCGCCCGCGAATGCAAAAAGATCGGTCTCGATGCGGTGGACCTGCTCCAGCCGGAGGAATGGCCGGTCGTGAAGGACGCCGGGCTGATCTGCTCGATGGGATACCCTTCCAAGCGCCGCGACTTCCTGAGCACCGGCTTCAACGATCCGACCAAGCACGACATGCTGGTGGACGAGCTGGAGCGGACGCTGCCGCTTGCCGCGGCGGCCGGAGTGCCCAACCTCATCGCGATGTTCGGCAACCGGAAGGGAAGCAACGACGAGGAAGGCGCGGCCAACTGCATCAGCGGCCTCCGCCGGGTGGCCGCCTCCGCGGAGAAGCACAGGGTGACGATTTGCGTGGAGCTGCTCAACAGCAAGGTGGATCACAAGGACTACATGGGCGACCACACCGCCTTCGGCGTCAAGGTGATACTCGGCGTGGCTTCACCGCGGGTCAAGCTGCTGTACGACATCTACCACATGCAGATCATGGAAGGCGACGTGATCCGCACCATTCGGGACAACTTCATCCACATCGGCCATTTCCATACCGGCGGCGTGCCGGGGCGGCACGAGCTGGACGATACGCAAGAGCTCAACTGGCGGGCGGTGTGCCGGGCGATCGCGGACAAGGGATTCACCGGGTACCTGGCGCACGAATTCGTGCCGAGCCGGGATCCGTTGACGTCGCTCCGGGAGGCCGTCGCCCTGTGTGAGGTCTGAGAGGCACTCTCATGGACTGGTTCGTGAAGGCATTCATCCGCGCCAGCCTGGCCTGGTTCGCGGCGGGGATCGTGCTCGGCCTGGCGATGGCGATGCATCCCGCGTGGGTCATCTACCGGCCGGCGCATGCGCACATGAATGTGGTGGGATTCATCACGATGATGATCTTCGGGGTCGGATACCAGCTGCTGCCCCGGCTCTTCGGCCACGGGCTGTGGAGCCCGACCACAGCCATTGCGCACTGGTGGCTGGCGAACCTGGGTCTCGCTGGAATGGTGGCGGGGTTCATGCTGAGCCCGCACATCGGAACCCGGAGCGCCCCGGTGACTTCGGTGGGTGGGGTGCTGTATGCGATCGGCGCGCTCAGCTTCGTTTACAACATGTGGCGCACTTTCGATGCGGGGGATGCCCGCCGCGGCGCGGCGACACCGACGGGGCGGGCGCTGCCTACCCTGGACGATTGAAATCATAGGGGGAAACTCATGCCTGACGACCGATCGACCAGCCGGCGCCGATTTCTGGGCCAGGCTTCGCTCAGCCTGGTCTTCGGGGGAGCGGCGCTGGCCGCATGCAGGGAAGAGGCCGAGGTGCGCGGCGGCCCACAAGGGGCGAAGGGGGCGGCTTCGGCCGACAGCAGCGACCGCTTTGCCAACGCCAACAGCAGGCTGGACTCAACGCTGCACAAGGAGCCGGGGCACGGGGACCTCACCAGCGTCCCGCCGGGGGCGGCGCTCCCGGAGTTCCGGCGCTATGACCCGACCCTGCCGCCGCTCTCGAACGAGCGGACCCTCCGGCTGCACTGGCGCGCCCAGGAGGTGCCGGTCCGGATTTCCCAGGATACCACGGTGGCGGCGTGGACCTTCGAAGGGGACATCCCGGGGCCGATCGTGCACTGCCGAGTGGGGGATACGGTCGAGTTCACGCTGACCAACGAAGGGATCGTTCCGCACTCGATGGACTTTCACGCGGCGCAGATCAATCCCAAGATGGCCTTCCGCTCGGTGACCAAGGGACAGTCGGTCAATTTCACCTTCAAGCCGAAGTGGGCCGGCGCGTTCATGTATCACTGTGGCAGCGCGCCGGTGCTGATGCATATCGGGTCGGGGATGTATGGGGCGATCATCGTCTCGCCGGCCACGCCGCTGCCCCCGGCGAAGGAATTCGTGCTGGTGCAGAGCGAGTTCTACCTCGGCGCAGCGGACGGGAGAGGGATCCGGCCGTTCGACTACACCAAGATGCTGTCGACGCTGCCTGATTATCTGGCGTTCAACGGCCGGCCGCTGCAGTACGTGAACGATCCGGTCCGGGTCAAGCGGGGGGACCGGGTGCGGTTCTGGCTGGTGAACTGCGGCCCCACCCATCCCTGCTCCTTCCACGTGGTGGGCGAGCAATTCGACACCGTGTACCTGGGCGCGCCGCCGGGGTCGCCGGTGCGTGGGGTGCAGACGTGGGACGTGGCGGCGGGGGGCGGGATGTGCTTCGAGCTGATTTGCGACGTGGCCGGGGAGTTTCCCTTCGTGAACCATGGTTTCGGGCACGGGCAGAAGGGGGCGATCGGGTTTTTGGTGGTGAGCGAGTAGCAGCGACCAAGTGCGCATCGTCAGGAAGATTGATTCCCTTCTGGAAAAACCCCGCCCCTGGGCATCCTCGCGAAGTTCTCATAAAATGAGAAGCTGCATTGTGTTGCATTTCGAGCCACCAGTTTGCAGGAAGCCTCGGCGAGCGGGGGCAGGGGGAGCGCTTGAGACTGGCTAGGTCTCATCAGGACAGCCACTTGGTCGTCTGGTCCCCGATTCGCCCCCTACATGTACTGCGCATCTCAATCATTTGGAGAACATCACGTGAAGCTGTCATCGATGGTGGTCGCGTCACTGGCCATGCCGGTGATCGTCTCACTCACTCAAGCACAGGATCTGGCGCCGCAAGTGGAACCGCACGGCTTCGGCGGGTGGGGCGTGGCGTATGACGTCCACGCCGGCGGCATTCGACTCGAGGAACATGTCGTCCCGTGGCTTCGGAACGTGTTCACCCACCGAAGTGCGGTCGGATTCTAGCATGTTCCTGGGCCTCGGCAGCGTCCCGATCCGGTACAAGCTCCTGGCGAGCTCCATGGTCGTGTTGTTGCCGATCTCGCTGCTGATCTATTTCTATTTCCCGAAACGTGAGGAGAACATCGCCCTCGCCGCCATGCGCATCCGCACGGCCAACATGGCGGAGCTGGTGGCCCTCGGAGTGGGACGCGGCCTGGTGCTTCGCGATCTCGCCGATGTCCCTGCGGCCGTGACCTGGGTCAAGAAGGAGCCGTCCCTGGTCTATGTCGTGGTCGTCGACGACGACGGCGAAGTCTTCGCCAGCTACAACCCCCGGAAGATCAAGGTCATCGTGGCGCAGGAGATCGCCACTCCAGGAATTCGGCCGGAGAACGGCATGCTGGCCGCCTCCGTCCCGATCATGTTTGAGCGCAAACGTTCGGGGACCCTTCTCATGGGAGTCTCCCTCGAACAGGTGCGCGAGCAGGTCGCATATGAGCGGTGGCTGGCACTCTGGATCAGTCTCGGCGTCTTCCTGCTGGGCGCAGCCGCGTCCCGGTACTTCGCGAGCCGTATCACCCGGCCGATTGTCGACCTGCGCAAAGCGGCGGATGCGGTCGCGCAGGGGGACTATGACGTCACGATACCGGAATGCCCCAACGACGAAGTCGGGGCGCTCGCCGCCGGGTTTGGAGCTATGGTGAACAACCTGCGGGACAGCCTCGCCCGGGTGAATCAGGTGGTCGGCGACCTGGCCGCCTCGCGCGACGAGGCGCTGGCGCTGGGGCAGGCGAAGTCCAACTTCCTCGCCATCATGAGCCACGAGATCCGAACGCCCATGAACGGCGTCCTGGGCATGCTGCACCTCCTGATGGACACCGGCCTCACCAGCGAGCAGCGCGACCGCGCGGAGACAGCGCAACGGTCAGCCGAGTCGCTCCTGAGGATCATCAACGACATCCTCGACTTTTCGAAAATCGAGGCGGGAAAACTGGAGCTGGAGGCGGTCGATTTCGACCTGAGGGCGACCCTCGATGATGTGGCCGGCCTGCTCGGCGAGCGCGCCTCGAGCAAGGGCCTCGAGTTAGCGTTCATCATTCACAAGCGGGTGCCAAAGATCGTTTGTGGCGACTCCGTCCGACTGAGCCAGGTCCTCGTCAACCTGGTTGGGAACTCCATCAAGTTCACCGAGAAGGGGGAGGTCATCCTCCGGACACGCGTGGTCGAGGAGGATGCTGGAGGGCTTCTCTTGCGTTTCGATGTGTCGGATAGCGGGATCGGGATCCCGGAGGCGGCCCAGAGCCGGCTGTTCCGCGCGTTCTCCCAAGCCGATGTGTCCACCACGCGGCGCTTCGGCGGAACCGGCCTCGGGCTCGCGATCTGCAGCCGGCTCGCCACGCTGATGGGAGGCGAGATCGGGGTCCGGAGCCGGGAGGGGGAGGGGAGCACGTTCTGGGTGACCGCGCGATTCGGTTCCGGGTCGGCGGTTGCCGCGCCCCAAGGTCGGGAGTCCTTGACGGGGCTCCGGCTGCTTGCGGCGGACGATCACCCGGCCACCCGCAGGGTTCTGAGACAGATGCTCACCGCCTGGCAGATACACAACGACGTCGTCGAGGACGTTCCCCGGGCGCTCGAGCTACTGCGACGGGGCGCCGAGACAAAGCGGCCGTACGATGTGGCGATCCTCGATGCCCAGATGGCGGGGATGGACGGCTTCGCCTTGGGGGAGACGCTGAGGCGAGACCCGCAGCTCGCCTCCACGCGGCTGATCCTCCTCGCCCCCACGGGACACTCCCGTTATCAGCAAGAAGCCCGTGCGATGGGCTTCGCCGGTTGTGTCAGCAAGCCGATTCGCCAATCCTCCCTCCACGACTGCCTGGCCACGGTCATGGCGATGCCCGGTGAGCCGTGCGTGGAATTCGGCAGGACGCCGCCCCTGGTGACATCATCCACGGCAACTACCGTCCCCGCGGTGCGACGACCCCGGATCCTGATCGCCGAGGACAACCCGATCAACCAGAAAGTGGCGCTGGCGTTCCTGGAACGGCTAGGTCACCACCCCGACATAGTGGAGAACGGACTGCAGGCGGTGGAGGCGGTGCGCGACCGGCCATACAACCTGGTGCTCATGGATTGCCAGATGCCCGAGATGGACGGCTTCGGGGCGACCGCTGAGATCCGGCGCCTGGAGCGCGGTGGGCAGCGCGTGCCGATCATCGCGATGACGGCCAACGCCATGCAAGGTGACCGGGAGCGCTGCCTCGCCGCCGGCATGGATGATTACGTGAGCAAGCCCGTCAATGCGGCAAAGCTCGCGACGGTTCTCACCCGCTGGCTCAACACCGAGCCTCAGCACCAGGCGAACGGCCGGTCGGCTGCACCGGCGCTGCCCCTACCCATGCCGGGGGGTGCGAACCCGACGATCCAGGAGGCGGCACCCATCAAGCTCGCCCAATTGGAGGCGCTGGTGGGCGACAGTCCCAAGGTCCAGCAGCGGTTCTTTGAGCTCTTCCTGGCCACCGCCGAGCAATTGCTTCCCCAGATCACCGCGGCGATCGTCGCCCGAGACGGGGCGGAGCTCCGGCGGCTGGGGCACTCCCTCAAGGGTGGGTGCGGCATGGTGGGTGCTGAGGAGATGGCGCGCCTCAGCGCCGAAATGGAAAGCGCCGCGGCGAACGATGACTGGTTACGCGCCGAGGCGCTGCGCGGGCCTCTGGAGGAGTCGCGCGCGCGAGCCTCGGCCTTCATTCGATCACGCGAGCCGCCGCTTCCGGTGCCCCTGCCATGACGCTTCCCTCGCCGGCGGACGAAGTCGTCGTCCTCGTGGATGATGACATCGTCACGCTGCGCCTCCTCGAGCACGTGCTGCAGGACCTCCCCGGAAGTCGGACGGTCTCCTTCCTGAATCCGGAGGAAGCGCTGCGCTGGTGTTCCGCCAAGGAGGCGGACCTCGTCCTGACCGATATCGAAATGCCGGAGATGTCCGGTCTCGAGCTGCTCGGCCACCTCCGCGGCAGTGAACGCACCGCTGATGTGCCCGTCATCATGATTACGTCGTTGGACGACGCCGATGCTCGTATTCGAGCGCTGACCCTGGGGGCCAGCGACTACATCATCAAGCCGTTTAACGCGGTCGAGGTCAAGGTGAGGGCCGGCAACCTCCTGGCGTTGCGCCGGACCTCGCAGGCGCTGGCCGACCGGATGGGGTGGCTGACCCGGGAAGTTACCCGGGCTACGGCGGGGATCCTCGGTCGAGAGCGTGAAATCGTTCTTCGTCTCGCACGCGCTGCCGAGCACCGGGACTGGGAAACCGGGGCCCATATCGTGCGCATCGGGCAGTATGCGCGAATCCTCGCGGACGCGCTGGGTCTCCCCACCGACGACGTCGATGCGATTTCCTGGTCGGCGCCCATGCACGATGTGGGAAAGATCGCGATCCCCGACTACGTGCTGCTCAAGCCAGGGACGCTCGACGACAGCGAATTCACCGTCATGAAGCAGCACACCACATATGGTCGGCAGATCCTCGGAGGGAGCGATATCCCGTTGTTGCGACTCGCGGCGGAAATCGCGTGGACACACCACGAGCGGTTTGACGGCACCGGGTATCCGCGGGGAGTCTCCGGTGAGAACATTCCGCTGGCGGGACGCATCGTCGCGGTGGTCGACGTCTTCGACGCGTTGACATCGAACCGCCCGTACAAGCGGGCGTGGGACGTGGCCTCCGCGATCGCCTACCTGCAGGCCGGCCCTGGAAAACCATTCGATCCGCGCTGCGTGGAGGCGTTTGTCGCGCGGCTGGACGACGTGCTCGCCGTACGAGAGCAACACGAGGATCACCACCTGCCCCCGGCGCTGGCGCTCGATAACCGCTAATCACATTTCCTGATTCATGGCATCACTCCAGCGGTGCGGCTGTCTCCCGCCCTGTGCTTCAGTTGCGGGGTAGACCAGCTCACAAAACGAGATCGTCGAGGTGGGTGCGCGTTCCCGCGCGCACTGCTGCGCGTGCGTGGGTGTAAGCATCTGGACTATGAGCTTTCAACCCTTTCCGAGCGCTCGGCCCCGGCGCACCCTGGCCCTTCGGTATCGCGGAAGGCATCGAACAGACGATTGACGCTGCGTGCCGTCGTGTCGGCGGCGGGAGTGACCGTTCGCGATGCACGAGCTATGTTCGAGCTACTCACAGGAGGGTGACATGGCGAACGTGAAACTGGAAGGCACTAGGCTCGCGCCGAGCCTCACGGTCAACGACCTCACTCGGAGCGTGCGGTTCTATACCGAGGGGCTGGGGTTTTCGGTGAAGGAGCAAAACGAAGTCGAGGGACAAGTGCGTTTCGTGATGCTGGAGGCCGGCAAGGCTCAGCTCGGCTTGGGGCAGGACGATTTCGCGAAGGGGAAGGACCGCGTGAAGGGGACAGGCATGCGGATCTGGGTCACGACCGACCAGGACCTCAAGGCGCTGGTTGCTCAGGCGAAGGCTGCCGGGATCAAGCTCGACCAGGAGGTGCAGGCGATGCCCTGGGGGCCGCTGGGGTTCGCGGTGACCGATCCGGACGGGTTCAAGCTGACGATCTCGAACGACCGGTGATCGCATCGATCTCTACCCGTCGGCGCAGCCGCGCGGAGTGAGCAACCGGGATGATGATCGTCTTCTCGATCTTCACCAACTCGCGCCGCACGGAGACACGAACGGTGTCGCCGACGTGCAGGTGACCGAGTATATCCCGACAAACGTTGCCACCGAGCCAGAAATTGTGCCGCCAGCCTCCAATCCCGCTCGCAGAACCAATACGGGCGTGGGGCCCGCCGCGGGAGGAGCGCCGTCGAAGTCGTCCTTCCGAGCGAAGCAACAATTTCAGTCGAACGATTGATTCCACTCGGCTGGCGTTCCCGGTAGATTATCTGGGATGTCTGTGGCGTACCCCGACTCGGGAGTTCCCAATGTCTCGTATTCCAGTGCTGGCCGGTGTTTGCGCGATCATGGCCCTGAATCCGGGCGCCGCGCGTGCCCAGACCCAGAACGGGTTTCCTCTCATCAATCGAGACTCGAGTGCGCCCGCCGATCGCGGGTTGGCGCTCGCGGCTGGGACCACCTCGGCCACGCTCCGGTTTGAGCAGTCACGTGTCGGCTCGGATCGCCTCGGCATCTCACCGCCGCCGGTATCCGATGTCGCAAGAGCGCGCGACCCGCTCGCCGCCTTCCCGGCCGACGGTCTCCGTCACCGCGGCCCGGGCGTGGCCCTGATGGTCGTGGGCGCGGCCGCAATAGTCACTGGCCTGCTTATCGACGAGAGCCTCATCACGATCCTGGGCGCTGGGACAGGCCTCGTCGGGCTGTACTTGTATCTGCGCTGACGCCGCGGGCTAACCCTAGGTGCGCCGCCCCTTGCGGATGACGCGAATGAGCAGGAGGAGCACGACGGCGCCGATGAACGCGACGAAGAGCGTGCGGCCGAGGCCGCCGAAGGGCACCCGGATGCCCAAGGTGCCGAAGAGCCAGCTACCCAGAAAGGCGCCGATGATGCCGATGACGATGTCGCCCAGGATCCCGTAGCCGACGCCGCCAACGACAAGACTGGCCAGCAGCCCGGCGATCAGGCCAACGACGAGCAGGGTCAAGATATCCATGAAAATCTCCGTCGGTGAATGCTCTACTGCAATTCCCTATTTGACCGGGTTCGCGGCGGCGGCCCGGGCTTCCTTGCTCGCGAAGGTCGATACCTCGACCCCCCGGTTGGCCTGCCAAGCTCTGGGATGAGGGTGGATTTCGCCATGGCCGTGTACGGAGGAGACTGAATTCGGTCCCACCCCCGGCACACCACCTATTCCGACTGGTTGCTCTGTTCGAGTCCGAACCCCGTCGCCGCGGGTCCGGCCTTCGTCATCATGAACCGCGCACTCCCCGCTCGCGAAGGATACGCGGTCCGATAGCCGACCGACCAGGCTTCCAGGAAATCCCCCACCCCGTCCCCCCTCACCATCGCCCACACCGATCCGCCGAACCCGGCCCCGAACGCCGATGCCGCCACCGCGCCCAGCCTTCGGGCGCTCCGCTGCAGGTGAATCGTCTCGGGAACCTGGTTCCCGAGCCCGCGCTCGGCGCCTGCCTGGGAGCGGTCCACCAATTCCCCTAACCCGGCGATGTCACCCCGCTCCAGCAGACCTGCCACAGCGGGAATAGTTTCGTTGCACTCCTCCCAGAACTGATCGAGACGCGCCAGCAGGGCTTCGCCACGACTGTGGCCGTCGAGCCATCGAGCCAACGTCTCCCGCGCATCGAGGGTTTCGGAGAGCGCGGCAAAGAGGGTGGCGTCATCCCGCCCGGATTTGTCGCGCCACACCCGGAGCAGCTCGGCGGCGTCTTCCGCCAGGCGATTGTACAGCCCCATCGCCTCCCGGGTCTTGGCCGCCTCGACGCCGCTCACCGCGACGGCCAGGACGTAACCGGGCGGAAATGGCACCGCCCGCTCGAAACGCACCGGCATCCAGCCATACTGGACCAGCATCCCGGGACGGGAGCAGAGGATGGCGGTGTGGTCCTGGCTCCCACCCTGGGTCCCTACCCCGCCGTCGGCGGCAAAGGGGCCGAACGCCCGCCCATTCTCCACCGCGCCCAGGTATCCCGCCAGCGCTTCCCGGTCGGGAATCGCCTCCCGCCAACCGGCTCGCTCCTCCAGGCGGTTGGCATCGGCCAAGGCCAGCGCCACCGCCACCACCAGCGCACCCGAGCTGGAGAGCCCGGCATCCTGGGGCAGGTCGCTGGAAAAGGAGAGATCGAGCCCTATAGCCAGCGGCCCGAAGTCCCGGGCCAGCCTCCGCGCCACCGTGGCGGGATAGGCCACCCATTCTCCGCGCGGTATCGCGAGATCCGGCCCAAGTCGAAGCTCGGCCTGCTCACCCGTCACGGTATCGGTAATCCGGAAGAGGGCGTCGCCGCGTTCCCGCGCGGTGACGCTGATTCCCTGCTCCGTGGCGCAGATCAGGCTCCGGCCCCCGGCGTAGTCGGTGTGCTTGCCGAGGAATTCGATCCGACCCGGCACCCGGTACGAGCGGACGGTCAGGGGCGCACCTCCCGGCCGCGGAGGAGATTTTCCACCACGGGGATGTCGGCTCGACTGGAGAGATCAATAACGCCCTCCTCGAACGGGAGCACCCGATAGCGTTCGCGCGGCTCGCCCATGTTGTGTCGGACGGCGGCCTGCAGCTCCAGCTCGCCGCGGCGCGAAGGCGCGATGGCGCGGGAGGACGCGAAGATTGATGGCGGCAGAATCCACGCATTCATACTCACGAGCGGGTCGGGGCCGAAGCCCTGAGCGGTCTCCGGATCGGGCTTCTCGACGATTCGGGTGAGGTAGCCGTCCGCCGATACCTCGATCAGCGCAAAGTCCAGAATGCGCTCCGCTGGGATGAGACCGCCGCGCAGCAGGCCGGAACGGAAGAAGCCCGCCAGACCGGGGCCGCTGAGCCCTCGCAGCGCTTCGAGCGCCGCGCGCGGATACAGATTGTCGGCATTCACCGCGAGGAACGGCTCGCCAGCCGAGAACGATTCCGCGGCGAGTACGGCATCGGCGGTGCCGAGTGGACGCTCCTGGATAGCGAACTCGAGTCTGACGCGCTGTGGGCGGCCGGCGCCACTGTAGTAATTGCACACTGCGTGGTGCTCCGGGCCGATGACCAGGCAGACCTTGCTGTATCCCGCATCGGCTAACCCGCTCAGGATGTAATCGAGAAAGGGCCGACCGACCGGGATCATCCCCTTCTGACCCTCGCCGGCCATCGCTTCCTGATCGGGGTCGAGCGCCACGCCCGCCTCGGCCTTCCGCATCCGGGTGCCTAACCCGCGGGCCAGGATGACCGCCTTGTCGGTCAGGCCGCCGACTCCTTCGACCAGAGCTGCGGCAATAGCCGCAGCAACCCGATCCCGCTCACCACGAACAGCACCAGCCAGACCAGCCCCTGCGCCGTCTTGCCGTAGATGAAGCTCCCCGTCCCGAAGAGCGCCGCATAGACGAAGGTGCAGCCCAGCACCCAGCCGAGCAGCGATTGCGGCAGGCTGTCGGGGCTCTCGACCGGCCCGGCCTCCGCCGCGATCGGCTTCCATCCCGGGCCCGCGGGCCGGACCAAACGGTAGAACTTCACCAGCGTCGGCCGGTCGGCGGGTTCGGTCAGCAGCGTCACCGTCAGCCACACGACCGTGGTGATGCCGACAGTCACCAGGAGCGAGAACACCGGCGAGACCGGATGGGCCGGCGTGTCGCGCAGGAAGAGGAGCAGCGAGGTGAGGAAGGAGCTCGCCATCGCGGAGATCTCGCTCCAGGCGTTGATCCGCCACCAGAACCAGCGCAGCAGATAGATCAGTCCGGTGCCGGCGCCGATGGAGAGGAGGAGCTGAAAGGTCTTGGCCGCCGTCTGGAGCCGGAAGGTGAGCAGCCCGGCCAAGAGCATAAGAAGTGCCGTCACCATGCGGGCAACCATCACATAGTGCTTCTCGTCCCGGCCCGGCTTCATGAATCGGCGATAGAAGTCGTGCACCAGGTAGGAAGTGCCCCAGTTGAGATGGGTCGAGATGGTGGAGACGTAGGCGGCGAGGAGTCCCGCCACCATCAGACCAAGCCAGCCGACCGGGAGGAAGCGCAGCATGGCCGGGTACGCCATGTCGTGGCCGATGAGCGACGGATCGACGTACGGGAAGGTGCGCCCGATGTCCGCCAGCGTCGGATAGACCAGGATCGACGCCAGTGCCACGATAATCCAGGGCCAGGAGCGCAGAGCGTAGTGGGCCACGTTGAAGAAGAGTGTACCGGCCAGCGCGTCGCGCTCGCTCTTCGACGCGAGCATCCGCTGGGCGATGTAGCTCCCGCCGCCCGGCTCGGCGCCGGGATACCAGACCGACCACCATTGGACCGTGAGCGGTATGACCAGCACCGAGAGGGTCATTCCCCAGTCGCCGAAATCAGGAATGAGGCTCAGGGTCTGGGGATCGATGCGCTGGACCAGGCCCGCGAGCCCGCCGACTTCGGCCTGCTGGAGCGCGAAATACGCCGCCGCGAACGACCCGGCCATCGCGATGCCGAACTGAATGAAATCGGTGACCAGCACCCCCCAGAGCCCGGAGGTCGCCGCGAAGGCGATGTTGAGCACGGCGCAGATCACCAGCGTCTGCCACATCGGCCAGCCGAGCATGACGTTGGCGATCTTGGCCGCGGCGAGATTCACCGAGGCCATGATCACGCAGTTGAAGAAGAGGCCGAGGTAGACGGCGCGGAATCCGCGGACGAAGGTCGCGGCGCGGCCGGCGTAGCGGATCTCGTAGAACTCGAGGTCGGTGAGCACCCGGGAGCGGCGCCAGAGCCGGGCGTAGAAGAACACCGTCGCCATGCCGGTAAGCAGGAAGGCCCACCACTGCCAGTTGTTGGCGACGCCTTTCTCGCGGACCAGGTTGGTGACCAGGTTCGGGGTGTCGGTGCTGAAGGTGGTCGCCACCATCGAGACACCGACCAGCCACCATGGCGCCGAGCGGCCCGAGGTGAAGAACTCGGCGGTGCTGCTGCCGGCCCGGCGGGCGAGGAGGACGGCTGGGGCGAAAGAGATGAGGATGCTGGCGACAACAATGAGCCAATCCAGCGGAACGAGGTGCATGGAGGGTCCAGTGGAGGACGGAGGAAGATGGAAGGGGGAAAGGGGAAGGGGGAAGGGGGAGGGGGAAGGGCCGGAATTGCTCGTTCATTTGCCGGTGGCACCCGGACTGGCGCCTCCCTAGCTTGCTCCCCATGATTGCCTCCGTGACTTCGACGCCCTACCGCCCCCGCACCCTCCTGCACGGCCCGACCGAGCTCCACCGGGCCGTGGAGACGCGGGACGCCTCGTACGAGGGGCTCTTCCTCGTCGGGGTCAAGACCACCCGGATCTTCTGCCGGCCCACCTGCCCTTCCAAGCAGGCCAAACCTGAAAATCGTGAATTCTTCGCGACCCCCGATGACGCCAGCGCGGCCGGCTACCGGCCCTGCCTCCGCTGCAAGCCGCTGGAACGCGCGGGCGAGCACCCCCAGTGGGCGCAGCGCATCCTGGACGCGATCGACAAGGAGCCTACCCGCCGGCTCACGGACGCCGCGCTCGGCACGATGGGTATCGTCCCCGCCACCGCCCGGCGCTACTTCATCGGGAGATTCGGCATGACACTGCACGCCTACGCCCGCGCCCGGCGGCTCGGGGTCGCCCTCGACCGTCTCCAGGACGGTGGCGCCGTCACCCCCACCGCCTTCGACAGCGGGTTCGAGTCGGACAGCGGCTTCCGCGACGCCTTCAAGAAGCTGTTCGGAAAAAACCCCGGCGAGGCGAGGGACACCGCACCGATCGTCGCCACACTTCTGCCGAGCCCTCTCGGACCACTGCTCGCCGCGGCGACCGAAGCCGGCCTCTGCATGCTGGAGTACGCCGACCGGGACAAGCTGCCGAAGCAGGCCGCCGACCTGATGCGGTTCTACGGCCGCCCGGTGGTGCCGGGGCGGAACCAGCACATCGACCGGATCGTGCGGGAGCTGGAGGAGTACTTCGCGGGAACGCGCCAGGACTTCGAGGTGCCGCTCGATCTCAAGGGCACCGAGTTCCAGGAAAAGGTCTGGAAGGAGCTGCTCAACATTCCGTTCGGTGAGACGATTTCCTACGAGGCGCTGGCCATCCGGATCGGGAAGCCGACGGCGCAGCGCGCGGTGGGCCTGGCCAACGGACGCAACCGGCTGCCAATCGTGATTCCCTGTCACCGGGTGATCCAGAAGAACGGACAGCTCAGAGGGTATGGCGGGGGGTTGTGGAGGAAGCAGTTCTTGCTCGATTTGGAACAGAAAGCACGCGGGCTAGTGCTCGTTTAAATCGAGCGGGGAAGGGGGAAGTGGGGAAAGGGGAAAGGGAAAAACGACATGGCCGTTCCGGAGCCGCTCGAGCCGCTGGACCGCCGGATCACAGCATGGATGGGCAAGCACGGGCCGACGCTGACCCGCCTGGCATTGGGGCTCGTATTCACCTGGTTCGGCGCGCTCAAGTTTTTTCCAGGCACCAGCCCGGCGGAGACGCTCGCCACCGACACGATCCGCCGGCTCACCGGAGGAAATATCCCCCGCGACGTATCGCTCATCGGGCTCGCGATCTGGGAGGTGTCGATCGGGATTGGGTTACTGACGGGAAAGTTTCTGCGGGTGACCCTGCTCCTGCTCTTCCTGCAGATGGCCGGCACGATGCTGCCGCTGCTGCTCTTCCGCGATGAGACGTTCTCGTCTTTTCCCCTGGTGCCCACGCTCGAGGGTCAATACATCATCAAGAATCTGGTGCTGATCAGTGCGGCGATTGTGGTGGGGGCGACGGTGCGAGGGGGGAGGCTGGTGGCAAGGAAGCAAAAACGTTGAGACGCGGAGACGCGGGGACGCGATGACGCGGACTGAACCACCCGCGCCTTCGCGTCTTCGCGCCTTCGCGTCTCTCTAGTGCGACCCCAACGTGAAATTGAGCCCCGCCGCCAACTGAAACCGACTTCCACTACCTATGACGAGCCGAGCCTCGGCGAACGGATGGATCATTCCCTTGAGCGACTCGACTCCCGCCAGCAGGTTCAATCCCGCATCGGTGTCATCGGCAGTACCCGCGTCGAAACGGGTGATATTCAACCCCGCGCCCACATAGAGCCAATGCGGCTGGTTGCCGGCCACCCGAAACTTCAGATCGGCGTTCAGATTCCAAAGCGAGCCCGGATCCTGGAAGTACCAGACGAACGACGGATAGAACTCCAGCCGCCGACCGAGCGGCGCGCCGAATTGCGCCCCGATGCCGAAATTCTCGTAGTCGAAGTCGTAGGAAATCTGGGGTCCGAGATGCATTCGATTGGTTTGTGCCGATGCCACCGCCGACAGGGCGGGCAACAGCGCCAACGCCACCACAGCACTCCTCAGGCCTGCCTTCATAAACAGATCCTCCGATAGAGGGTATTTTCCTGACCGAATTCCCGCCCTCCCTGCGACTCCGGTGACGAATTCTGCGCCACCCCGGCGCACAGCGTCGTCCGCCATGCCTCCGGGCCGAGCACCTAAGCGCTTGTGCCACCGAATGTTATATTACGGAACACTCAAAGCCGGGAGGCTACATGAGTCCACGGGAAGGCTTCGGGATCGTGGTACGAGCGGTGGGATTGGGGCTGATTCTGCACGGCGTGGGTCGGGCGATGGAGGCGATGCTGGTACATGGGTGGAGCGCCAACGCATGGCTTCACTTCACCCTGATGATCGCACTGGGAATCTGGATGCTGAGCGGGGCGAAGCCCCTGGTCGCCTGGGCGTACAAATCAGAAGGGTGAGCGGTGAGCAGTGAGCAGTGAGCAGTGAGCAGTGAGCAGTGAGCAGTAAGCGGGAACTACCTTAAGGCAGGTCCCGCTTACCGCTCACCACTTACCGCTCACCGTCCAATCGACACCCCGAGCCCCAGCACCGCGCCCGCGATGTTCCGGAGATCCTTGTCGAGCGGCACCCGGAGCGTCACCCGCGGACGCACGCGGCTAGAGCGGAGCTCGAGTACCCCGGTGATCTGGTGGTGGGTGCGCTCGTTGAAGCCCTTGGGATTGCAGGCGGGATCGTTGAGGGCGCAGGCGAAGGCGTGTTCGGGCGCGGTGATCAAGTAGCGCCCGGTGAGCGCCACGGTCGCCAGAGCACGCACGCCTTCGTATCCCGTGCGGACGCCGTAGTCGAAGTACGTCTCGGCGTCGGCGCCGGGGTCGCCGCTGGTGTTCAGCTGCAGGGAGCCCGCGCCGCGGACGCCGAACATGAGTCCGTCACTCCGGGCGCGACGATACTCGAGCCCACCCCGCACGCTGAGCAGATTGGGGCTGTAGGCTTCGAAGTCATCGTACTCCGAGATGGAACCTGCCGCGAGCGCCCGGGCGGCGATGGCCGTCGTGGGCTTCCTGCTCCCTGGGATCCGGATACCAAGTATCCCGGAGACCGGCTTGGCATCGTCGCCGATCCGGAGCCCGATGTAGGGGTTGCCGAGCCGGATGGAATTCGAGGCGTCGCCGCCCGCGCGCGCAATAGGAATGTCGGCCTCGACGCGGAATCCCTCTCCGGCCCGGAGACTCAGCGACGGCACGAAGGTCCCCGTGAAAAACTTGTGATCGTCGCCCTTGAGGAACGGCAGCGCGAAGTCGAACCGGAAGGCGTCGCGACCCTGTTCATCGTGCCAGTAGCGTTGCGCGTGGACCACCGTCGCCGGGACGACCATCGCGGTCAGGACGATCAACGGACTCAGGACACGGGTCAGACGCATAGTGTGATTCCTCGGTCACGCAAGGGGGTCATGCCGGCTTCGGCGCGCCTCGGGAGGCCCGCACGTGCACAATAGGATGAAGCCAAAACCCTCCGGATGGAAGGGGGGAGCATCCGGTTGAGCGGGTCCGCCCTCGCGATTCTCAACCCCACTTCAGGGAGCGGTCGCGCCACCCGGCTCTGGTGGAGGCTCCGGCGTGCCCTCGAGGCGCACTTTCCCCGCCTCGCGATCTACGAGACCAAGGGGCCGGGCGACGCCGAGCGCCGGGCGTCCGAATGGGGCCGATCGGGGGAAACGGGGGCGATCGTCGTCGTGGGCGGGGACGGCACCATCCACGAAGTAGCGAACGGCCTCGTCAGTGCGGGGTCGCCGGTCCCCCTCGGCGTGATCCCTACCGGGACCGGGAACGACTTCGCCAGGAACGCCGGGATTTCACTCGATCCGGAGCTCGCGGTCGAGAGGCTCGGGCAGGGCTCCGGGGGACAGCTAGACCTGGGTCGGCTCTCCTTCCACGACCCCGCCGGCGCCGAGCGGAGCATGGTCTTTCTCAATTCCGTCTCGGTCGGCGTGAGTCCCGCCGCCAACCGGCTGGCGCAGCGGCTCGGGCCGTTCCTCCCCGGGAGGCTATGCTATGTGACGGGAGGAGTCCTGGCACTCCTCACCGAGCCGAGGCGCCGATTCACGGTGACGGAGGCGGGCCGGATCGTCCACGAGGGGAAAGCCCTCAACATCACCATTGCCAACGGGGTGGGATTCGGCGGCGGGATGCGGATCTCACCCGACTCGTCTCCCTGGGATGGCGTGCTCGAGCGGGTGATCATCGGGCAGGTCGGATTGGGCCGTGCCCTGCTGGCGTTCTCGCGTCTGCGGCGCGGCGCGCACATCGGCATGCGGGATGTCACGGTGACGAAGACGGCGGGGGCGACGACGATTGAAGCCCCGGGGGCACCGTTGCATGTAGAGGCCGACGGGCATGATTTCGTGGCGGGGGGGAGGGTTCTTGTCTCGATCGAGCCAGGTGCACTCAAGCTGCTCGGGATGGGGGATTAGGGGTCGGGGGTCGTTTTAGGGATGGTTTCTGGAATTATTCCGTTAAAGCCATATGGCGTAAACAGAATATTCTCAGAAGGTGCCCTTTTCAAAGGGGTCAGGGTCAGGGGCTGATTCGCTGACGAAAAACTTCTTTGGCCCGCTCCAGTCGCCCCAGCACCTCCGCCTTCTCCGCCGCATCGTTCCACCCTGCGTGTGCCCCCGCCGCCGCTTCGAGCCGCTCGATCCATCGAACGAAATACCGGGCATCGTCGACGTTCCGCACCGGCCGGCTCGCCACCGTCACGTAGATGGGACTGGTGGTCGCAAAGGGGTAAATGTCGAGCACCGGATGGGTCGCGGAAGCGGACCAGGCGCGGACCGTGAGCCACCCGCTCCGGGTCACCGGAAGCGGAATGACCGCGTCGGCGCGAGTTCCCCCGTCAGCGAAAGGTATCGGCGCCAGCACGATGCCGTTGGCGACGATCTCCAGATGCTCCACCGGCACCATCGACCGGAAGGAGACCCGGGCGACGAGCTGGTGCACCCCCGCCGGCAGGATGATCTCGTCGCCCACCTCCCGGCCATTCAGCGTGAAGGAGAGCAGCGGCCCGTTCGAGACGAAGGTGCGTCCCGCCTTGAGCGCCGAGAGCCAGCTCCGGTACTGGAGCGAAGGGCCGGAGCGCACGAAGACGCGATTCATCCCCACCGGTCCCCGGAGCGAGGCGAAGTTGGTCATCGCGTCGGTGCCCGCGCCGGCGGGAATCCGGAAGC
>CAZHSO010000018.1:0-44090 GCA_964535105.1 uncultured Gemmatimonas sp. | reverse complement strand
CCGCCCTTGATCTGCAGGCAGTCGTCCACGATCCGCCAGCCCACCTCGGTGTTCCACATCTTGGCAATCGCAGCCTCGAGCCGGATGTCCGCCTTGGGCCGGTCGGCCAGCAAGGACGCGAGCTCCGCCACCGCCTCCATGGCGAAAATGTCGGCCGCCATCTTCCCGAGCTTCTGCGCGATCGCGTCGTGTTTGCCGATCGGTTGGCCCCACTGGACCCGCGACGCTGCCCACTCCCGGGAAATCTCCAGCGCCCGCTTGGCCCCTGCCACGCATCCCGCCGGAATCGTGAGCCGGCCGGTGTTGAGGGTGATGAGCGCGAGCTTGAGCCCCTTGCCCTCGCCCCAGAGAAGATTCTCCGCCGGCACCTTCACGTCGTGGAACCGCAGGATGCCGTTCTCGATCGCCTTGAGCCCCATGAAGTGCAGCCGCTGGACGACCTCGACCCCGGGCCATTCGGTCTCGACGATGAAGGCGGAGATTCCTTTGGCGCCAGTTCGCGCCATTACGACCATGACCTCGGCGACGGTGCCGTTGGTGCACCAGAGCTTTTCGCCGTTCAGAATCCAGTGCTTTCCATCCTCGCTCAACCTGGCCGTGGTGGAGAGGCCCGCGGGATCGCTGCCGACGTGATTCTCCGTCAGCGCAAATGCCGAGATCTGTCCCTTGGCGATCCGGGGCAGGTACTTCTTCTTCTGCGCCTCGGTGCCGAAGAGCTTGAGCGGCACCGGAACGCCGATCGACTGGCTCGCCGAGAGGAGCGCGGTCAGACTCCCGTCGACGCTGGTGACGAGCGCGATCGCCTTGGTATACATGAGCTGCGAGAGTCCAAGGCCGCCGTACTCCTCGGCGATCTTGATCCCGAAGGCGCCGATTTCGCGGAGCCCCTCGATGACGTGCGGCGGAATCTTTCCTTCGCGCTCGATCCGGTCGCTGTCCACGTTGTCCCGGAGAAACTTTTCAAGCTTGTCTAGGAACGGCTGCGCCTTGGCGACATCCGCCGGCGTCGGTTCGGGGAAGGGGTGCACGAGGTCGATGAGCAGTCGTCCCTCGAACAGTCCCTTGACGAAGCTCGATGCCCATTCCTGCTCGCGCGCCGCTTCCGCGACCTCCCGAGCCTCCTGCTCGGTGGCGAGGACCGGGGGCTTTCCGCCCGAAGGCAGCTGCTCGGCGGGGGGTGTCATCACGTTCGTCATGATCAGGACCAGGTGGAAGTGTTCGCGGCGCGCTCACGCAGTGCGCCGAGGAGGAGTGTGGTGATGTGACGGCGGCGCTGCTCCGCAAAATCCGGCGCGGCGGGATCAAGCCCGACCGCCTTGAGGAACGTGCCGCCATGCACGATGGGAAACCACGTCAACGCCACGAGACTCAGCAGGAGATGGGCGGCTTCGCTGGTGTCGGAGATGTCGAGCCCGAGCTCCTGGCGGAACGCCGAGAGGGCCTCCTGCCAGACCGCGAGCCGAAGCGGCATGCCTTCGAGCACCGTGCGGTCGGAGAGCGCCTCCCGCTCGATCAACCGGACGAAGTTGGGCCGCGCCGCGACGAAGTCGGCATAGTCGGCCACCGCGCCGGCAAGGATCACGTCCGGCGTCTGTCCGCTCGCCAGCGCCCGGGCTTTTCCTTCGCGCACCGCCCGGCGCACATCGGCAAAGCAGCGCTCCAGCACCGCCCGGTGCAGCTCGGCCTTGGAGCCGAAGAAGTAGCCCGGCGTCGCGCGGGAGACGCCGGCGCGCTTGCCGACATCGGAGAGAGAAGTCTCCTCGTAGCCCTTCTCCGCGAAGAGATGCTCCGCCGCGTCGAGGATAAGCTCTCTCGATCGCTCGGCATCCCGTACCCGCTCGCGCGCTTTTGGTTTGGTCGCTCGGGGCATTAGCTGGTATCCCCGCTCCTGGGGGTGACGGGGGACTTGCTGGACGGATAGCAAGTTAATCGTTTCCTCCTAGTCCGGCAAGTCCTTCGCCCCGGGTCACTCGGCCTTCAGGGTCGACACGGGATCGGCTCGCCCGGCCCGCCAAGCCGGCAGCAAGCAGGCGATGATCGCCGCCACACCCAACGCCGCAGCCGCGCCACCCAAGACCCACGGATCGGTGGGCGAGGTTTCGTAAAGGAGATCTTCGATGAACCGACCCAACACCGCCGCAAAACCCAGCCCAAGGATCAGGCCAATCAGCGCCAGGCGGAGTCCATCCACGAGGATCAACCGGATGATCTGGCCGACGCGGGCGCCGAGCGCGAGCCGGATTCCCATTTCGTGACGGCGTTGCGTCACGCTGTAGGCGATCACGCTGTAGAGTCCGACCGCGGCAAGGATGAGGGCCAGCGCGCCCAGCGCGCTCAGCATCGTGGCACCCAGGCGCCAGGGCCGCGTCTGGTTGTTCACTATGGACTGCAGAGACCAGATCCGCGCGTAGGGCAGGAAGGGGGACAACTCCTGAAGGCTGCGACGAACCGAAGCGGTCGTCTCCTCGGCATCGCGCGCGGTGCGAACGAACAGGGCCAGCCGCCGCACCGTGAACGGTACCTGCTCGCTGGGCAGGTAGAACTGCAGGGTCGGGTCTTCCAGCAACCAAGTCCGCTTGGAGGATTCGACCACACCGACGATCTCCCGGCAGGCCGGTTCATCCCCTGCGTAGAAACAGCGTCCGACTGGGTCGACACCGGGCCAGTAGAGCCGGGCCATGGTCTCATCAATGATGGCCACCGGGGCGGAACCTCTGCGGTCCGCGGGTGTGAACCCTCTGCCCCGGACGACCCGCGTCCCCATCGTCGCGAAGTGTTCCGCGGACACCCCGCTATAGTAGGGTCCTCCCGTGCTCATCTCCGGGAGGCTGTCGCGTCCCGGGATCCGGACCGAGCCGGCAAAGCTCCAGCCGAACGGGTCGGACTGCGAGATGCTGGCGCTCTCGATGCCGGGCAGTTGCCTTACCCGATCCTGGGCGCGCTGGTAGAAAGCCGCAATGTCCCCGATCTTCTCCGTCGCCGGAAACTCTACCGACACCACCAGGACGCTGGGGGCGTCAAAACCGAGCCGGAGGCTGCCCACCTTCGCAAGACTCTTCACGAAGAGTCCCGCTCCGACGAGGAGCATCATCGAGAGGGCGGTCTGGGTCAGCAGCAGGGCCACCTGGATTCGCGAGCGCCTCCGCGAGTGGCCCGGCCCGCCCGTCTTGAGCTCCGCCGTGAGATCGGTCCGGCCCAGCGCAAACGATGGAATGAGGCCGGTGAACAACGCAGTCCCCAGGATCCCGCCCGTCGTTAACGCGAGCATGCGCGAATCGAGCGCGGTCCCGCTCCACGCGATTTCCGGCATGAGGAGCGCCCTGAGTGGCTGTCCGATCCAGTACGTCGCCGCCAACGCCGCTCCTCCCCCCAGCACCGCGAGCAACAGACCTTCGGCGAACAACTGTCCCGCTAACCGGAGCCGGCTCATGCCCAGCGCCTGGCGCACCGCGATCTCGCGCCGTCGCCGCATGCCGCGGAGTAGCAACAGGTTGGCGACGTTGGCGCAGGCCACGATCAGCACGATCCCCGCGATCCCCGCCAGCCAGGCCGCGACCTTGGCATCGGGCGTGAGTGCGTTATCCCCGGTGCGCGCGCCGCTGATCGGGCCCATCGCCACGCGGGCGGTCCGAGTTGAGTCGGGGGACAGGTCGGAGAGCAGGTAGCGCTGGTATACCGTCGTCGCCCGCGCTGCGCCCTCGCGTGCGGTCATCCCCCGCTCCAGGCGTGCGATGGATCGAAGCCAGTAGGAGCCGGCGTTCTCCTTCCAGTCTTTAACGAAAAACCCCCGGCCCGCCGTCCCGATCGGCAGCCACACATCGGTCCGGGTGAGTTCGACCCCAGTCAGGTTGCGAGGGGCAACCCCGACGATGGGGTAGCGTTGGCCGCGGATCAGCAGTCGCTTCCCGAGAACGCCGGAGTCACCGCCAAAACGGCTCTGCCATATTTCGCTGCTGATGACGATCCCGGGATCCGCCACCTTTGGGTCGTCTTCCGCCGCGACAAAGAACCGGCCCAGCGCCGGCCGAACACCGAGCAACAGGAAATAGCCCGAGGTGACCAGCGTGCCCTCCGCGCTCCACGCCTCGATCCCTTCGCCGACCGGCGCGTTGTCAGAGTAGTAGGCGGCCATCTTGACGACGCCCGAGAGGGAGCGCTTCAGCTCCGCGAACAGTGGATAGTTCCCGACGTTCGACGTGTAAGTGTTCCGCCCGGAGTACCCTCGCGTGAAATACATGTGGGCGACCTGATCCGGCTCGACCACCAGCGGCGGGGCGCGGAACAGCAACCGGTCAATGATGCCGAACATCGCCGCGTTGGCCCCGATGCCCAGCCCGAGGGTCACGATCACCGCCAGCGCAAAGAGCGGCTCGCGCCGGAGGCCGCGCGTGGCGAATCGCAAATCCTGCCGGAAGGCGTCCCGCCAGTCGGCCCGCTCTATCTTCCGCACGGCTTTGCCGTCGATGGCCTTGAGCGTCTCGCGAACCTCCTTCACGTCGCCGAAGTGTCGACGGGCGGCCGCCAGCGCCTCCTCCCGGGTCATCCCCTCGGCCATGAACTGATCCACCCGCATGGCGAGGTGGAACTTCACCTCGTCGTCAATGTCCGCCTCAACGTCCGTCCTCCAGAACCGGAGATACCGGCGCCACATCGGCTCGTTCACGGTAGCTGCGCCTCCTCAGGCCCGGTGAGTGGTCGCCTTGAGCACCCTGCCGACCGCCGACACGTACTCGCCCCAGTCCGCGGCCTCGGCGGAGAGCTGCTTGCGTCCCGCGGGCGTGAGCGTGTAGAACTTCGCCCGGCGGCCCTTGTCGGAGATGCCCCAGCTCGAGGAGATCCAGCCGCGGACCTGCATGCGGTGCAGGGACGTGTACAACGCGCCATCCTGAACGTGCAGCGATTCGGAGGTGTGTTCGATCCAGCGCGCCACGGCGTAGCCATGGCGGGGTCCCCAGGAGAGGGCCTTCAGGATGAGCACGTCCAGGGTGCCCTGAACCAGATCCATGGCATGCCCTCAACACTCAATCGGTGATACATCAACAATTGATGGTAACATCGGACTCGGCGGGACCTCCGTCAAGAGGGAGGGGCTACCTCGGCGTACTCCCGGGAGGGGCAAACGCCCGAATCGCCTTCGCGACCGCCTGGGTGAGCCCGGAATCCGCCAGAAACGTCCAATCCACTTTCTGGTAGGTCACCGTCTGGTCTTCGGCGACATTAAAAAAGAGCAGCGAGGCTACCGCCGGATACTTCGTTCGAAGCTCCGTGAGCGCCGCCGTGTACCAGGCCGTTCGGTCACCCCCAACAGCGAGGGAACCGAACTCGGCAATCATGATCGGCTTTCCGAAGCCCGAGAGTTGGGGGTACTTCGTCCCGAAGATTTCAGCGAAGGTCCACCATTTGGACCACTGGGCGATGGGCCCGAAGTTGAGCACCCCCGTCGCCACCCAGTCCACGTACGCGTCGCCGGGGTAGTACTGCTCCCAGTACTCATACGCCACGTGCGGGGACCACACCCATATCACGTTGTCCGCCTCTGCCTGCCGAAACCGCTCGACGACGTACCGCCAGGCGGCGATGTACTCTTCCTTGGAGTTGTTCTGGGGGCCCCACGGATAACGGTAGGCGTCATTCATTTCGTGGCCGAAACGCAGCAGGAGGGGGCGACGGAAGCGGGCCGCCGCCGCCGCCCAGGCATCCAGATAGAAGTCGTAGTCACCCCGGGCGACCGAGGCCATACCGTGGCTCTCCCGGACGTCGCGGAGCGCGATCTGGGGATGCCGGCCGCTCTCGAAATCGGAAAGCCACGGCTCCCAGGTGATGACGGGAATCGAGCCCATGTCGGCGATAGCGTTCGCCAGGACCAGCGGAAACTGCTGATCGGGCTTGTCCCCCCACGCCGTGTAGACCTGAATCAGGGGCAGCGTCGTCCCCAGGTGCTCCTCCAGCCGTTCGATCCCCTCGAGTGTCGCCGGAATGCCACCATCATAGGCACCGAGCAGCATCACCTCGGGGTGCCGGAGCCGCGAAGGTTCCCTCCGGTACGGCTCCAGCCAGTCGAGACCCCGGCTCCGTTCCTGTCCGCCCGCGCCTCCACGGAGTTTGTGCTCCAGCGAGCCGACCGCGCTTCCCATGCGTTCGAGAATCGAGGCGAGCGGCCCCTTCGACCGGGCGTTGAACGAAGTGAGCAGCCAGACCCCGCCCGCAAAGCTCGCCAGGGCGGCGGCCACCACCGCCAGCCGATGGCGCCGCCTCACGAGACGGATCCTCCCAGCGAATCCGGATCGACCACGTCCCAGGGGGCCCCGCCGGCCGGATTACGGGCCTGCCACGCCGCGTAAATGGCACCACTGGAGAGAAGGACGGGCAGCGTCGCGAAGAAGACCATTCCCCAGACGGCCTCGCTGCTCAGGGCAAGCGACCCTTCGGCGGTGCGCCAGATCCGGCGGTAGACGATCCATCCCAGCGTCACGGCATACACCCCGATCTGCAGCAGCTGAGGCCAGCCCAGCCGGAGGAATCGTCCGCGAACCGCTTCCTTCGCGGTCGGGATGTAGGGGATCTCCGCCCGGACGATCGCGAGGACGGTTCCCGCGAGGTACACCGGCCAGCACGCCATTTTGAGCATCAGGCCTCTCCAGTGGGTGCCGCGCTCCGTTGCAGGGTCGGCCAGCCACCGCTGGACGTACAGATAGATCGCCGAGCCGATGACGCCGACCGGTGCCGCGTACACCACGAATTCTCCGAATCGCATGGCCGCGGGTTGGATCCCGACCCAGAGGTAGAGATAGGGGAACAGGAGAAAGATCGGCATGGTGACCCCGAAGCCATAGTAGGTCCCGATGGCGAGGTAGGACAGCCGCTGGCGCCAGCGAAGCTTTCCGATGAGCCGCGGTAGTTCGGCGAACACGACCTCGTACACGCCCCGCGACCATTTGAGCTGCTGCTTGTAGAATGAGCCAAGATCTTCGGGCACCAGGCCTCGGCTTAGCACTTCGGGGAGATACACCGAGCGCCAGCCGGCGGCATGCAGGCGGATCGCAGTGACGAGATCTTCGGCCAGGCCAACGCCATGTCCGCCGATGCCGATCAGCGCCGAGCGCCGGAAGGTACAGTTGGCGCCGATGGCCACTGCTGCAGCGTGTCCCTGAAGCCCCATCTGCCCGGGACCGTAAAAGGCATAGGTCTGTTCGGCTGCACCCCGGGCGGTAAAGCTTCGTCCCTGGTTGTAATAGGCCTGGGCGACCTGCACGAAGCCGACCGTGGAATCGGCGAAATGCCCCAGCACCCGCTCGAGTATTTCGGGAAACGGGAGATGGTCGGGATCGAGTACCAGGATGTAGTCCTCGGTGGTGAGCTCCAGCGCACGATTGATTTTTCCCGCTTTGGCACCAGGAATCCCCGCCAACTCGACCCAGGTGGCTCCGTGGCGGACGGCCACCTCTCGGAAGCGGGGATCGCGGGTGTCGTCGAGCAGATAGGTCCGGTGCGGGTAGCGAATTCGTGCGCACGCCGCGAGGGTCTTCTCGAACATGGTGAGGGGCTCACCGGGGGAGCTGGTCGTGAAAATCGCGACGGAAAGGCCCGGTGGTGCCGCCCGGTCCAGCGGGCGGGCGATCGCCGCGTAGTTGATCCATCCGAGCACGATACGGCTCATGCCGTACCAGAATGCCAGTGAAAGCGCCACGAACAGGATGGGCTGGCCTACGTGCTCTGGCCGGAACCACCAATCGGCTAATCGAATCAGGCTGATCGCGCCCAGACCACCGAGCGCGCTCAGCATCAGGCGATCGCGGAGTCTTACCTCGCGAGCCCGGCGATGCCGCCAGAGCTCGGCGTTCCCTGACATCAGAACCGATCCACCCGGCGGGCCGCGGCGGATGAGAATCGGTAGAGCATCGCGATGGCGCCGGCCGAGGCGGCGTAGAAGGCGGTGCGGTTATGCTCGGCATGCGCACGAACCGACCATCCCCGCGCAAAATCCTGTGCGATCACCAGCCGGGCGCTCCAGGGGGTGAACGTCCGCCGGAAGGTGCCGGCCTGGACGGTGGGGGGCGCGCCGGAATGCGTGAAGACGGTAACGCGCTCATGCGCGCTGATCGCCCAGGCGCCGTTTCCGGAAATCGTGGTACCGCGTCCGGGGCGCAGCGTCATACTTCCAATCACGGAGTGGGCGATGACATTGTCCGGGGTGTAGTAGGGCACGTACCGACCCGCCAGGTCGAATCCCGGGCTTCCCGGCTGGGCGAGTTGCGAAGGGTTGGCAAGGACAAAACGGCTCTCGCGGGCGTCCTGGGCGCTGAACGCATATCCCACGGAAAGGGTGGTCCTCCGGCGCCTCAGGACCGGCCCCAGCAGCCACGCATACCCCGATATCAGGGTGTTCCCGTCGGGATACCGCAGCCGCCCCAGCGCCGCTTCCCCCAGCCAACCCGCGGGATCGTTGAGGCCCACGAGGGCGGTGAACTCTCGCACGATGACCGGAATGGTGAGACTGGCGGTGGCGTGGAAATAGGGCTTCCGCTCCGCCCGCCCGCCGATGGTGAAGTGTCCCGGCAGCCGAAACCGGCCCTGAAGCCTGGCGGTCCAGTCGCCGCCCGACGGCCCGAACGAGCGGTGAATGACTCCACCCGAGAATTCGGTCTCCAGGCGAAGCCCAGGTGTGTACCCCCTCAAGGAGACTTCGCCAGCTTGCACCGACCGCGACAGGGAATCGCCCGAACGGTACGAGTCACTCCGTCCGTCCGCTTCGAGTGACCAGAGCGGTGTGAGAAACACCCCGACATCAAGGGAGGGCGCCACCCGGTTCAGCGGCTGATCGTCATGGGCCGCCTCGAACCCGATCCCTACCCAGGGGGCGGTGATCGTGGCGATCTCACTCCACTGTCGCCGAGCCTCGGAGGAGGTGGAGTCGGCCTTGAGGGCCGCCCGAAAACGGCTTGCCGCGGCGGTGAGGCGACCTTCCCAGTAGTCGAGCGTGCCGATCAGCGTGAGGGCCCGGGCGGCGACGGCCGGAATGTCGGCCAGAGGCGCGAGCAGGACCCGTGCGCCCCTGCCATCGCCGATCTCCACCAGCATGCGGGCATACTCGAGCCTGATTTCGACATTGTCCCGGTGCCGGGTGAGCGCCTTATCGTAGACCGAACGCGCGAGATCGAACTGCTTGAGCCAGTAGAGAGTCTGCGCGAGCAGGCGGATTGCCTGCGCATCATTGGGCTCCTCGCTGAGACGGCTCCGGAGCAGCCGGACCGCCCCCGCCAGGTCGCCCGCGTTGCGCAGCTCGACAGCGGCGCGCACCGGATCGGCCGGGGATTCCTGCCCCGCGACCACCTGAGGAAGGGCCGCCGCGGCGATCATTATCAGAAAGCGAACCTGCCCGAGCCGTGGTCTGAACATTGGAGGTAGCCTTTCGCCACTCCTGCGGTTAGCAGATCACATGCCAACCGGCTCTCCCTGAAGCTGGACGGCCAAGCCGTTGACCACCGACCGCTGACCGCTCACCCTTCCCCGATGTCGCCGCCACGTCGTATTCTCCTTGCCGATTGCGACCAGATGTTCGTCGCAGTCGCCCGCCTTGTCGACCCCGAGGGCGCCGGCAAGGCGCGCCTCCTGGTGGTAGGCGGACGCGCCAACAGCCGCGGCGTCGTCTGCTCGGCCTCCTACGAAGCACGAGCATTCGGTCTCCGCGCCGGGATGCCAATCGCCCGTGCCGCGCGTCTCTGTCCCGATGCGACCTTCGTCGCGGTCCCCGGCAAGGAATGCGGAGTGAAACACCGCGAGATTCGCGCGGTCCTCGATGCCTGGGCCCCCGTGGTCGAAGCCGCCAGCATCGATGAGTTCTATCTGGATCTGTCGGGAACCGAGGGGGTCTATCGCGGCGAATCGCTCACGGCAACCGCCACCCGCCTTCGCAGGGCGGTGCGTGAGGTGACCGGTCTGACTCTCTCGATCGGCGGCGGCGCCAACCGTCTTGTGGCCAAGCTCGCCGCCGAGCGCGCCAAACCGCGTCCCGGTACGGGAGCCACCGGGGTGCTGATCGTCCCGCCCGGCGAAGAGGCGAACTTCCTCGCCGACCACGCGCTCGCCGACATTCCCGGGATCGGTCCCAGGCTCCAGGCCACCCTCAAGCGCTACGGGCTGGTCTCGGTGCGCGATGCGCTTCGGGCCGACGCGCGGAGCTTTGAGCAGTGGCTAGGGCGGCGGAGCGGCCGCTGGCTCTACCAGCGGATCCGCGGATATGGAGGAGACCAGGTCGATTCGGATACCGCCGCCAAATCCATGAGTCACGAGGAAACCTTCGCGCGGGATTTGGTCTCCGACGAGGCACTGGAGACGCGGCTGCTCCGGCTCGTCACCAGTCTCGCCGCCGAGCTGCGCGCCGACGCGCTGGGCGCCGGGTGCATCACCGTCAAGATCCGCGACCACGACTTCGTCACCCGCCAGTCCAGCCGTACCGTTCCCGCGCCGCTCTCCACCGATCGCGCCCTGTTTGGCGTCGCGTGCGAGCTGCTTGCCGGGCTCCGTTCCAAGCGCCGCGTCGCCGCGCGCCTACTGGGTATTTCCTTCTCCGGGCTCGGCGGCGAACGGGGTCCTCCACAACTCAGCATGCTCCCGCCTCCCGCCGACCCAGAGTCGGTGCGCGACCGCCGGCTCGCGAGCGCGGTGGACCGCATCAATGAGAAACTTGGGGAGAAAGCGATTCGTCCCGCGCGCCTGATGGGGCAGCCCGGCCGGCGCTAGATGAGGTGGATGGCGGTTGCCTTGATGGCAACCACCACCTGAACGCCCGCAGCGAGCCCGAGCTCCTCGGCCGTGGTGGTCATGACGACGGCGACCAGCGCGGTCCCGCCGGCGTCGAGATGCACCTGGGCCACAGCGGAGCCGCGCTCCACCCGGGTCACGGTGGCACCGAACCGGTTCCTGGGCGCCGGAGCGGGCATCGCGGTGCGGCTGAGCAGGAGATCCGCCGGACGAATCACCGCATAGGCCGCCCCCTCGCGCTCCGCCACGACCTCGAGCTCGAGTCCGTTCGACCGGAACCGCGCCGCGAACCGCCCTCCTTCGGGGGACTCGGGCTGGCTCCGCTCCACCGTGCCCCGCAGCACCGTCCCCGTGCCGATGAATTCCGCGACGAAGGCGGAGTTCGGATAGCGGAACACCGAGTCGGGCGTGCCCGACTGCGCAATCCGTCCGTTGGCCAGCACCGCAACGACGTCGCCGAGGCGCATCGCATCCTCGAAGTCGTGGGTGACCTGCAGCGTGGTGATCCCCTCTCGCTCGTGCAGCGCGCGGAGCTCCCGCCGGAGCACTCTCCGGGTCGCCGGATCCACGGCGGCGAACGGCTCGTCGAGCAGAAGGATCGTGGGCCGTGGCGCGAGGGCGCGCGCCAGGGCGACGCGCTGCTGCTCGCCGCCCGAGAGCCCCCGCACCGAGCGGGGAAGGAGGGGAGTGAGCCCGAGCGAATCCGCCAGCTGGGCCACGCGCTCTGCCCTCGCCAAAGCCGCAGCCTGCCGGAGGCCGTAGCCGATGTTCTCCCCCACAGTGAGGTGCGGGAACAGGTGATAGTGCTGGTAAACGAATCCCACCCGGCGGATTTCCGGGGCGGCGTGGGTGACGTCTTCCTCCCGCAGAACGATCCGCCCGCGCTCGAGCGGCTCGTGCCCCGCGATCGCCTCGAGCAGCGTCGTCTTGCCCGAGCCGGTCGGACCGATGATCAGGCCGTAACCTCCCGCGGGCACCGCGAGCGAGACGTCCTCGAGCACGAAGCCGCCGACCCGCACGCGGACGTCCTCGAGGCGGATCACCGGTGCTCCGGCCGGTCGGGCGCCAGCATTTGCACCAGCGCGAAGACGGCGAGCGCGATCAGCAACAGCACGACGGCCGCCGGAACCGCCGCCGGGAGCCCGAAGAGAGTGAAGCGATCGTAAATCAGGATGCTCGCGACCTTCGGATTGTACGTAAGGATCACGATCGAGCCGAACTCGCTGACACTCCTCGCCCACGCGAGCACGGCGCCCGCCACGATACCGCGTCCCGCGAGCGGCAGCGTCACGTGGCGAAAGGCCTTCCACCCGGTATCGCCGAGCGTGCGCGCCACCCGCTCGAGCTTGGGATCGACGCTGCGGAACGCTTCCCGCGCGGCGCTCACCACGATCGGCGCCGACACGAACAGCATACCGGCCACGATGCCCGGTACGTGGTTCACGAACTCGAGCCCGATCGCGCCGAGACCTTGTCCGATCGCGGACTGGCGCCCGAGAAACAGGAGGAGCGCGATGCCCGCGACCGGATGCGGGACCACCACCGGGAGCTCGACGATGCCCGCCACGATCCGGCGGCCGGGGAAGTGAACCCGGGCGAGCAGATAGGCGAGGGGGACGCCGAGGACGACCGAGAGTACCGTGGCCGCCGTCGCCGTCAGGATGGTGAGCCAAATCGAGGCAACCAGCTCCGGATCGCTGAGCGCGGTCCCGAGGGAAGCCGGGCTCGCCTGCAGGAGCAAGCGCAAGAGGGGCCCCGCCACGAAGAGCACCAGCAGTGCGGCGAGCAGCCACAGCGTGAGCGACCACGGCGAAAGGCGGGGGGGCATGTGGGAGGGAAACGTCAACCGCCAATGCTCGGCGGGCAAGTGAGCGGTAGGAGGTAAGCAGTGAGCGGTGAGCGGGAGCTATATTCCATTGCGCGCTTACGCCACCATGCCCATTGCTTCTTTTTTTCCTCTTTTCCCCTTTTCCCCCTTCCCCATGCGCCTCGCCTTCCTCGGTCTCGGTGCCATTGGCCGCCCCATGGCCGCGCGGCTCGCGACGCTGCATCAGCTCACCGTGTGGAATCGTACCGCGGACCGCGCGACGGCCTTCGCGGCGGAGCACCGCGCACGCGCGGCCACGTCCCCCCGCGATGCGGCGGCCGGCGCCGAGGTCGTGATCACCTGTCTCCCAACCTCGGCGGATGTGCTCTCGCTCCTCGACGGACCCGACGGTCTCCTGGAGGGTCTTGGGCGCGGGAGTCTTTTTCTCGATTGCACCTCGGGCGACGGCGCCACCATCCGGCGCATCGCCGAACGCCTGGCGCCGCTGGGCGTGGATTTTGCCGATGCTCCGGTGAGCGGCGGCACCAACGGTGCTGCGGCCGGCACCCTCACCGTCATGGTCGGCGGTGATCCCGCGGTGTTCGAGCGGGCGGTCCCGGTCCTCTCCGGATTCGGAAAGAGGATCGTGCACATGGGCCCGCTGGGGACCGGCGACGCGATGAAAGCGGTGAACAACATGCTCCTCGGGGTGAATATTCTCGCCCTGGGAGAGGGTCTGACCGCGCTGGTGAAGGCCGGGGTGTCGCCGAGAGTGGCTGTCGAGACACTGAATGCCTCGTCCGGGAGATCGTTCGTGAGCGAATCGCTGATTCCCGACCGGGTGCTCACCGGCGCTTGGCCGAATACCTTCCGGCTGGCGCTGCTCGACAAGGACGCCGGCATCTGCCTTCAGATGCTTCGCGAGCTGGGACTTCCCGCGCCGCTCCTCGAACGCGCGGGGGCGCTCCTGCACGGAGCCCGTGAAATCCTGGGCGAGGGCGCCGACTATCTGGAACCAATTCGGCTCGCGGAGCAGCGCTCGGGGGTGGAGCTCCGGGGCTGACGCTTGGCGGCCCTTGCCTCGACCCGCGCCTCCTGACAGCTTCCGCCACCTCTATGACGACAGCAGAATCCGTGACGCGCGACTGGGGCGGCACTCTACGCATCAAGGCCGAGGTGAAGGCCACAGGTGGTCGCCTTTTCACGGGCTTTCTCCATCTGCTGCCGTTCGCCTCGATCCATCTCGGACCCGAGACTCCCGACGACTTGCTCAATCGGGACGAGGCGTTCTTCGCGCTGACCGACGACCCGGAGCACACGATCTTCCTGGCCAAGGCCCAGGTCATCCTCGTGGCGGTCGGCCATGCCGCGCGGGATTCGGACCGTCTCACGGCCGCGCGCACCATCGAGCTGCGGATCGAGCTCTCCGACGGAAGCGAATACACCGGCACGGTCAGCTCGGAGCTCCCACCGACCCGGGCGCGAGCCATCGATTTCCTGAATCACGCCGGCGGGTTCTTCGGCCTCTACGCCGCGGACACGGTTCGGTACATCAACAGGATCCACGTGCGCGCCGCTTCCCCCTCGAGCTGAGCATTCTGTGCCGCGAATTGACCGATTCCTGACAGCGATGGTGCAGCACGGCGCCGACGCGCTCTGGCTCGGCGCCGGCCAGCCTGTCCGGCTGTCGCGCGGAGGGCAGCTGCAGCCGGTGACGAAGGACGCGCTCACCGAGCTCCAGGTGACCGCGCTGCTCCGCGAGATTGCCCCGCCGGCAGTCGCGGCCCAGGTCGGATCGGGGTCGCGGCTCAGTTTCGATTACGCGAGCCCCGTGGGACCAATTCAGGTGTCGCTCGCTTCCGAGAACGGAGGAAGCGCGGCGATGCTCCGGCCCGTCGGTGCGCAGTCGGCCGCCCTCCCGACCGACGGCGCTTCGACTGCCCGCGTCTCTTCGCCCCAGAGCGCCGAGGCGCGCAAGGAGATGGAGCGTCTCTTGCGCCGGCTCGTGGAGGCAGGCGGCTCCGACCTCCATCTCGGGAGCGACGCCGTTCCCCTCCTCCGAAAGGACGGCGAGCTGCTCCGTCTCGATGAACCGCCAATCGACGGGCCGCAGATGGAGCAACTGCTCCGGAGCGTGATGACGCCGGAAGCATTCGCCAGCTACTCGTCCGACAACGATATCGACTTTGCCTGGGAGATCGCCGGCGTGGCGCGGTTCCGGTGCAACGCCGGGAGGGACCGGCACGGGCCGATGGCGGTCTTTCGGCAGATTCCGGGGGAGATCCGGAGCGTTGAGGACCTCGGCCTCTCGCGCGAGATCCAGAACCTCTGCCACCTGAATCGCGGCCTGGTGGTGGTGACCGGCCCGACCGGGTCGGGAAAGTCCACGACGCTCGCGGCGATGGTGGACCTGATCAACCGGACCCGCACCGATCACCTGATCACCATCGAAGATCCCATCGAGTTCGTGCACCAGAGCAAACGGTGCCTGGTCACCCAGCGGCAGGTGGGGATCCACACGAAATCGTTCAAGGCGGCGCTCCGCGCGGCGCTGCGCGAGGATCCCGACGTGGTGCTGGTCGGCGAGATGCGCGACCTGGAGACCATCTCCATCGCGATCGAGACCGCCGAGACCGGGCACCTCGTGCTGGGCACGCTGCACACGACGACCGCCGCATCGACCCTCGACCGGATCATCGACCAGTTTCCGAGCGACCGCCAGCCGCAGATCCGGGTGATGCTCTCCGAATCCCTTCGCGGCGTGGTGGCGCAGGTGCTCTGCAAAAAAGTCGGCGGGGGACGGGTGGCGGCGCGCGAGGTGCTGCTCTCGATCCCGGCGGTCTCGAACTTGATCCGGGAAGGGAAGACCTTTCAGATACCCTCGATCATGCAGACCAACCGGAAGCTCGGCATGGTCACGCTCAACGATGCGTTGCTCGAGTTGGTGGAAGGAGGTACCGTCGAGCCCAAGGAAGCGTACCTCAAGTCCGCCGAGAAAACCGGGTTGCTGACATCCTTCAAGGCCAAGGGCATCAACACGAGTTTCCTCGGAGACGGGTGACCGCGCCGGCTCCATCCCCCATCCTCGTCCTCGTCGGCCCCCAGGACATCGTAAACATTGCCGGCGCCGTCCGGCTGGCGAAGAATTTCGGCATCGAGCAGATGCGGCTGGTGAAGCCCGAGATGTTCGACCCCTGGCGCATCGAGGGGATCGCCCACAACACCGCCGACTTCGTCTCCCGGATCACCCTGCACGACACCCTCGCCGACGCGACCGGGGACTGCACCTGGCTCGCCGCACTCACCTCGCGGGAGCGCACCGCCAAGCGCACGGCGATGCGACCGCGCGCCGCCGCCGCCGAGCTCGCGCTGCGGAGCGCCGAGGGGCCGGTGGCCCTCGTCGCCGGACGCGAGGATCGCGGGCTCACCAACGAAGAGCTGGACCACTGCCACGCCCTCGTCACCATTCCGACCGGCCCGGGCCACCGCTCGCTCAACCTCGCGCAAGCGGTGGGGATTCTCTGCTACGAGACCTGGCTCGCGCGCATCGGAGAGGGATCGCCGATCAAACCACCCCGTCGCGCCGCCCCCGCCGCGCCGAGCGCCCGGCTTGAGCTGCTTTTTTGGGATTGGGAGCGCGCCCTGTGGGCGATCGAGTTCTTCAAGACGCGCCGGCCTGAGGCGGTGATGCGGAGTGTGCGGGAGGTCTTCTTCCGAACCGGCCTCGACTGGCGGGAGGCCTCGCTTTTCCGGGCCATGTCCCTGGAAACCGTCCGATATCTCGAGCGAAAGGGGGCGCCGTTCGCGCTCCCCGAGCATCTCCGCGAGGTCGGCCGGCTCCCCGGGGGGGAGCCAGACCCGGAGACCGGCGAATGAGGCTCGGGCCCCTGTCCCAACTCGATGCGCATCACTATTTTCCGCCCCGTCGCATCGGGTGGCGATGCGACTTGCATCCAGTAGTTCCTCGTGAAATATTTCACAAACGCGGCGCCACTGTTTTTCTCGGTGCGCCGCCGTGTGCGAGCGGGTCATTCACCCTTCCCGACGGATAGCCGGTATGCGGAAGCTCGTGATCGTCGGCGTCGTAGCTGGCGTGGCGGCACTCGGCGCGCTGGTTCCCGCGTTTCGGCGGACGGTGGCACAGCAGCCACCCGCACCCGCCGATTCGATCACCGCGCCGAAGCTTTCCGCCTCCGATACCTCCGGGCTCAAGGGCCCCCGCCAGCCGATCTTCTTCCGGCACGATATCCACGCCGGCCAGTTCAGGATGCAGTGCCAGTACTGCCACTACTCGGTGGACCGGTCCTCCGAGCCCGGCATCCCGTCGGTGCAAACCTGCATGGGCTGCCACCAGGTCGTCAGCGGCACCGACAGCACCGACAAGGCGGAAATCCGGAAGCTGCGGCAGTTCTGGTCCGACAGCGGTCCCGGCAAGCCGAAGCTCGAGTGGGTCCGGATCCACACGATTGCCCGGCACGCGCACTTCCCCCACATGCGTCACGTCAAGGCAATGGGGCCGAACGCCTGCCAGACGTGCCACGGCGACGTCGCCCGCATGCCGCAGGTCTGGCGGGTGAACAACGTGAACAACATGGGCTTCTGCATCAGTTGTCACATTGACCGCAAGGTGAATCGGGACTGTACGGCGTGCCATTACTGAGGTGCACGGTGAGCGGTGAGCAGTGAGCGGTGAGAGGGAACGGCCCGCTTACCGCTTACCGCTTACCGCTCACCAGGCTCTGGAGCTGGGATGACCGAAGAATCTCGCGACCTATCCCGCCGCAAATTCCTGACCGTGCTCGGAGTCACCGGAGCCGGGACAGCGGCGCTGTCCGGCTGCTCCACCACCAGGGTGGAGAAGCTCATTCCCTATCTGGTGCAGGACGAGGATCAGGTCCCGGGTATCCCGACCTGGTACGCGAGCACGTGCACGGAATGCGCGGCCGGCTGCGGGATTCACGTCAAGACGCGCGAGGCGCGCGCCATCAAGCTCGAGGGGAATCCCGAGCACCCGGTGAACGCCGGCACGCTCTGTCATCGCGGACAGGCGGCGCTGCAGGGACTGTACAACCCCGGGCGGACCAAAGGCCCGATGGTGCGGGAGGGCGCCGCCTGGAAGTCGCTCGAGTGGGATGACGCAATCGGCCGGCTGGCGACCCGCCTCTCGGGAGCCGCCGGCAAGATCGCGGTGATCAGCGGGGCGGGTCCGGGCACGTTGAGCGATCTCCTCGCCGAGTGGACGTCCGCGCTCGGCGGACGGCTGGTGCGCTACGAGCCGTTCGACCGGACGCCCGAACGCGCGGCGAACCGGCAGGTCTTCGGCGTGGACGAGGTCGCGTGGTACGATTTCGCGAGCGCGCGCTACATCGTGTCGTTCGGCGCCGATTTTCTGGAGACCTGGGGACCGGTGGTCGAGCAGCAGCGCGGGTTCGCCGTGGCGCACGGATTCGCGGGGCAGGGGATGGCAAAGCTCGTCTACGCCGGTCCGCGCATGAATCTCACCGGTATGAACGCCGATGAGTGGCACGCCATCGCCCCCGGCAGCGAGGCGGCCCTCGCCCTCGGCATGGCGAACGTGATTCTCGGTGAGCGGACGACGGCGCCCGCCGATGCCAACGCGCTTTCCGGCGCCCTCGCGGCCTGGTCGCCCGAGCAGGTCGCCAACACCACCGGCCTCACCCCCGACCTTGTTCGCAAACTCGCGCGCGAGTTCATTTCCGCGACCCCGAGTCTCGCGGTGGCCGGGGGGATCGGCGCGCAGCACCGCGGCGCGATCGATGTGGCGGCGGCGGTCAACATCCTGAATTACGTCGCCGGCAATGTGGGGCAGACGGTCAAGTTCGGCGCCGGCATCCCGTCGTCGGACGGGTACGGCGCGATGGAGCAGCTCATCACGGCGATGAACGCCGGGCAGATCGAGGTCCTCCTCGTCCACGACGCGAATCCCTCGTACGCGTTGCCGCGCACCGCGCAATTTGCCGAGGCCATGGCGAAGGTGCCGTTCAAGGTGAGCACCGCGCTCGTCCTGGACGAAACCGCCGCCGCCGCCGATTTGCTCCTCCCCTCGCACCATCCCCTCGAGCGATGGGACGATCTCCGGCCGCGCGCAGGCGTGCGCGGGCTGATGCAGCCGGTCATGACCCCGGTCTTCAACACCCAGCACCCGGGTGATGTGCTGCTCAAGGCCTCGGCGAAAGCGGGCGGCGCGCTGGCCCGGTTCAACGCCCCCTCGTTCGAGGCGCACCTCAAGCAGCAATGGGCTGCCCAGCCGGGCTCGGCGGACCCTGGTGAAGCCTGGCGCAGCGCACTGCAGCGCGGCGGAGACTACTCCGCGGCCCCCGCGGCCTCCGCAGTCCGGCTCGCCGCCGGGAGCACCGGCGCCTTCACCGCGCCGGCGTTCGACGGAGATGGGGAATTCGTGCTGCTGCCGTTCCCTTCTTCGATGTACACCGACGGGCGGGGCGCCAACCGGCCCTGGCTGCTGGAGAACCCCGATCCCGTCACCAAGATCACCTGGGGATCCTGGGTCGAGCTGCACCCCGAGACCGCCCGGCGGCTGGACGTGCGCGACGGGGAGATCGTCAACGTGCGCTCGCCGTATGGCACGATCGCCGCGCCGATCTACATCTACGCCGGCGTCCGTCAGGATGTCGTCGCCATGCCGCTCGGTCTCGGGCACACCGAGTATGGCGACTACGCGAAGGGCGTCGGCGTCAACGTGCTCGATCTGCTCGGCGCGAAGGACGGGAACGGCTTCCTCCCCTATGTGAGCGTCAAGGTCGATCTGGAGAAGACCTCCGGATACCAGAAGCTGGCGCGGACCGACGGCACTCCCCGGCAGCTCGGCCGCCACATCGCCGAAGCGATGCCGCTCGCCGATGCGCAGAAGGGCTTCACGGTCGAGGAATCGCTCAAGCAGATGGGGGTCGAGCACCACGAGATCAATACCGAGCGCGAGCATGAGGCGATCGCCGGCTTCCGGGAAAAGCAGGTCGAAAAACAGAAGCTCGGCGCCTACGCCGAAGAGCATCCCCGCTGGGGCATGGTGATCGACCTCGCGAAGTGCACCGGGTGCTCGTCGTGCGTCACCGCCTGCTATTCGGAGAACAACATCCCCTGGGTGGGATACGACAACGTCACCCGAGGGCGCGAAATGAGCTGGATGCGCATCGAGCGCTACTTGGAGGGCGGCGCCGAACCGGGAGAGCCGTTCGGCGCCCGTTTCGTGCCGATGCTCTGCCAGCACTGCGAGAACGCGCCCTGCGAGCCCGTCTGTCCGGTGTACGCCTCGTATCACACCGCCGACGGCCTCAACGGACAAGTCTACAACCGCTGCGTGGGCACCCGTTACTGCAGCAACAACTGTCCCTACAAGGTCCGCTACTTCAACTGGTACGCGTACGCCAGGAGGGCCTTCGAGTCGCCGCTCGACCTCCAGCTCAATCCCGACGTGACGGTGCGCGCGCGGGGCGTCATGGAGAAGTGCACCTTCTGCGTCCAGCGGATTCGCGGGGCGCAGCACCAGGCGCGCCTCGAGGACCGGGGGATCCGGGACGGCGACGTGGTCACGGCGTGCCAGCAGGCCTGCCCCTCGGGCGCCATCGTCTTCGGGAACGTCAACGATTCCGGGAGCCGGGTGGCGAGGGCCAAGGAAGACCATCGCGGGTACCACGTGCTCGAGGAGACCAACGTGCGGTCCAGCGTCACCTATCTGGCCAGGGTTCTCCACCGGACGGGGGCCTGAGGCATGACGGCGATCGTGCACGAGTCGCACCGGCCGACTCAGACCCACGCCGAGGTCACCCGCGACGTTCTGGCGACGCTGTCGACGCCGAGCCGTGGCTACTACATGGCGTTGTTCGGGGCGGTGGCGATGTTCCTGGTCGGCCTCTTCACCTTCGTGATGCTGCTGAAGGAAGGGCTCGGGCTCGCCGGCTACACACCGCCGGTGATGTGGAGCGTCTACATCACGACCTTCGTCTTCTGGATCGGCATCGGCCACGCGGGCACGCTGATCTCGGCGATCCTGTTCCTGTTCCGCTCGCCGTGGCGAACCGCCGTCTACCGGTCCACCGAAGCGATGACGGTGTTCGCGGTGATGACCGCGGCGCTTTTCCCGATCATTCACATCGGGCGGCAGTGGATCTTCTACTGGCTCCTTCCGTACCCGAACGAGCGCTGGCTCTGGCCCAACTTCAAATCGCCGCTGATCTGGGACGTCTTCGCGATCACGACCTATTTCACGGTGTCCACCACCTTCCTGGTGGTCGGCCTCGTGCCGGACGTCGCGGCGGTGCGCGACAAGGTGTCGGGGTGGCGCAAGAGCGTCTACAAGCTCTTTTCCCTCGGATGGACCGGGGCCGACAGCCAGTGGCGGCACTATTCGCGGGGGTACCTCTACCTCGCCGCGCTCGCCACGCCGCTGGTGCTCTCGGTGCACTCGGTGGTGAGCTGGGACTTCGCGATGTCCATCATCCCGGGGTGGCGCGGGACGATCTTCGCGCCCTACTTCGTGGCCGGCGCGATCTACTCCGGCATCGGGATGGTGCTCACCCTCCTGATTCCGCTGCGCAAGGTGCTCAAGCTCGAGCACATGCTCACCGAGTACCATTTCGACAATCTGGCCAAGCTCACCCTGCTCACCGGGTCGATTCTCTTCTACGCCTACGCGATGGAGTACTTCGTGGCGTGGTACAGCGGGAACACCTTCGAGCAGACCACGTTCTGGCGCCGCGCCTTCGGGCCGATGTGGTGGGCCGGCTGGTCGATGATCATCTGCAACGCGTTCGTGAGCCAGCTGCTCTGGTTCAAGAAGATCCGGACCAATCTCACGTCCCTCTTCATCATTTCGATCTTCGTCAACCTCGGGATGTGGTTCGAGCGGTTCGTCATCATCGCCGGGTCGCTCAGCAACGATTACCTCCCCTACGCCTGGCAGGTCCCGGCCGTGACCTGGGCGGACTGGGGAATTCTGATCGGGTCGTTCGGATGGTTCGGGATGTACTTCCTGCTCTTTGCCCGGACCTTCCCGGTGGTGGCGATTCAGGAGATCAAGGAAATGATTCCCTATCCCCGGAAGCACGGAGGAGGGCACTGATGGCCGCCAGAACGGTGCCCGGCGTGCTCGCCTCGTTCGCCCACGTGGATGCGGCGGTCGAGGCCATCACTGGGCTCAAGGCGCGGGGGTTCCGCGACCTCACGGTCTACACCGCGTCCCCGAATCACGAGATCGAAGAGGCGCTCGATCAGCCGATCAGCTGGGTCCGGTTGTTCACGCTGATCGGCGGGCTCATCGGCGTCACCGCCGGGTTCGCGATGACGATCTGGATGTCACGCGACTGGCCGCTGCTGGTCGGCGGCAAGCCCATCGCCGCGATCCCGCCCTACGTCGTGCTCGCCTTCGAGCTCACAATTCTCTACGGATCGCTCTGTACGGTGGCCGGCATGATCATCCTGTCGCTGGTGAAGTCGCTCAGGGGCCGGCCCTTCAACCCGCGCTTCAGCGACGACCGGATCGGGGTGTTCGTTCCCTGCTCGGCCGACCAGACGCCGACGGTTCGCGACCTGCTCACTCATGCGGGCTCCGAGGAGGTCACCGTCCATGGCGCGTAGGCTGCTGGCGGCGGCCGCCGCTCTCCTCCTCGGCGGGTGCAACTGGTATTACCAGACCCTGCCGTCGCCGGACGACCTGATGGCCGCGGTGCCCTGGTTCGACCACATGATCAAGTCGCGGGCGGTGCATCCCTATCAGCGTGCCGACATCCCGCGGACCACCGTCGCGGGCACCGTGCCGGTGACCGGCGGGCAGGCCGACTGGCGCGCGGAGTTCGCCGCCGCGAACACCGCGACCGCGGACCGTCTCGTGAATCCGACCGTGCCGGAAGCGACGCTGGCACGCGGGGACACGCTGTACCAGACCTATTGCGCGGTGTGTCACGGCAGCGCCGGTGCCGCGAACGGTCCGGTCGGCCCGAGAGTCGGCGCGCCCTCGCTGCTCACCGAGCGGGCCCGGGGATTCAGCGACGGGTATCTCTATAGCATCATCCGTTACGGGCGCGGCGTCATGCCAAGATATGGTGACAAGGTCTCCCGTCCCGACGACCGCTGGGCGATCGTGAATTACGTCCGCCGGCTGCAGCAGGGAGGTGCGCCCCCCGCGGCCGCGCCGGGAGGAATACGCTGACATGACCCAGCGCGACATGCTTCAGCGCCTGTCCGTTTCGGCGGTCAGCGGGCGTTTCGACTTCTTCGTCAAATTTGGCGCGCTGCTCCTGGCCGTCGGCGCCGCACTCTTCATCGTCTCCCTGAGCGGCGGCCACGGCGTCCGCGCGTGGCAGGCCTTCCATGTCAACTGGCTTTACTTCACCGGGATCACCGCCGGCAGCATGGCGCTGGTCGCCGTGCACAAGATCGCCAACGCCAAGTGGTCGGGCGTCATCCTCCGGTTCTCCCAGGCCACGATCTTTTTCGGCGCGGTGTCGGTGATCGGGTGCGCCCTCATCTTCACCCTCGGGTATCAGGCGATCTACGGCCCGATGGAGGAGCAGCTCCACGGCCTCTCGCACGGCAAGCAGCTCTGGCTCTCCCACGGCTTCATGGCGGGCCGCCTTCTGGTCGGGCTGACCACGCTCTTCACGGTGGCCTGGCTCCTGGTGCGGGCGGACCTGCTACCGGATATGCACGCGGTGCGGGGCACGATTCAGGACAAGCGCCGCGCGATGTACGACCAGTGGACCGCGCGCTACGACGGCTCGCCGGCCGCCGCGGCGGCCAACGAGGCGCGGATTCACCGACTCGCGCCGCTCTACGTCGTGCTGTATGCGATTGTCGCCACGATGGTGGCGTTCGACGGGATCATGGCCCTGCAGCCCCACTGGTTCTCGAATCTGCTGGGCGGCTGGTACTTCATGGGATCGTTCCTTGGTGCGCACACCCTGCTCGTCCTGCTCATGCTCTACGGCCGGAAGCAGCTCGGGATTGCGGACTTGGTGAGCCCCAAGCAGCGCCACGATCTCGGCAAGCTCTGCTTCGGCTTCACCGTGTTCTGGGCCTACCTGATGTGGTCACAGTTCCTGGTGATCTGGTACGGGAATCTTCCCGAGGAGACCGGCTTCGTCTTCGCGCGGCTCTGGGGGCCCTGGCTTCCGGTCGGCCGCACCGTGTTGCTCGGGATGTTCCTGATTCCCTTCTGGGGCTTTCTCTTCGTCGCCGCGAAGAAGTCTCCCTTCGTCCTCGGGCTGTTCGCGACGGTGAGTCTCGCCTCGCTCTGGCTGGAGCGTTACCTCCTGGTCACCCCCTCGGTGACCGAGCTTCCTGGGCCGATCGTCGGACTTCCCGAAGTGGCACCGCTCCTCGCTTTCCTGGGGTGCTTCCTCCTGGTGTACGGGATCTTCGCGCGCACGTTCCCGATGGTGTCACCGCGACTGGCGATGATCACGCTGGCCGACGAGCGGAAGCACGGACACGGGCAGGAATTCTTCCACGACGAGACGCCGGCCGATTTCGCGATGCCGCCGGAGCTGGAGAGGCGCGATCACGTGCGGTGAGCTGACAGCCATCGGCCGTCAGCCATCAGGTGAGGGCTGACGGCTGACGGCTGACGGCTGAAGGCTGCAGTTAGCGTATCGTCGCCAGCCGGGCCAGAGCGTTCAGCGAATCGGCGCTCAGCCGGCCGGTGACGGTCAGGACGCGATTGATGCGGCGGGTCGCGCCGCCGGCGCCCGGGAGGTAATCGGGCGGGGTGCGGGTCCAATCGCTGGCGTGAACCTCACGGGTCGCCTGGCTCTTGACGATTTCCATGACCTTCGCCACCGGGCCTTCGATGCTGAGGATGAGCTCGCCCGACGGGTCCTGCTGCGCCACGAGCGAAGTAGGGCGCTCTCCCGGCTCCCCGGGCCTCAGTAGGACGCCGATGACCAGCATCCCTTCGATGTAGGGGAGCCCGCTCCCCGCCTTCTCAAGAGCATCTTCCCACTGCACCGACTGCCAAAGCGGACCGAACGGCGCGCTCCCTTCCTGCCGCGTCGAGGGAGCGACGTCCCGCGACCCTTCCGGCATCGGAGCAAGGGCAGAGGCGAGCTGCAGCATCGGCGCCGGAAGGATTGCCGATGTATTTGCTACATTCGAGATGCGAAGACCCTGCGGCCGGGATGCAGTGAAGCGCGGAGTCGCTTCGGGCAGCGGCAAAGGGGTAGCGGGAAGGACATCCGGGGACGGGGTGGACGCCGCAGGGGCGGCGATCGGGGCGGCCACAGAGCCCAGCTCCACCGCGTTGCCCAGGGGCGCCAACTCCTCCTGGACGGAGGCGAGGAGGGCGCGAGGCGGGTCCAGGACACTGCGCCCGACCCATCCGGTGCCAACTGCAGCCATGACCCCCGCCGCCCAGAGACTCGCCCGCTTGAGGCGGATTTGCCACAGCGGAGTCGCCGGCCGGCGGCTCAGCCGCTCGGCCAACGATTCAAAAGGAGGGGGAATGATGAAAGTCCGGGGCGTGAGCTGCCCCAGGAGCGCGGTCGTGCGGTCCCGAAGGGCCGCAATCGTGTCGCGCCGGTCCCGGCAATGTTCGCATTGAGCCAGGTGCGTTTCGATTTCAGCGCACTGGGACCGGCTCAGCGCCTGATCTAGATAGGGATGCAGTTCCTCATCAGGAACGTGCCGCATCCGCTTGATATTCCATTCTGTCATAAGCCTCGGTCAGCCGCTTCCGGGCTCGAGCAAGCGTCGTCCCGACCGCCCCCACTGCGAGCCCCGTTTGCGCCGCGATTTCCGGATAGCTGAGACCTGCATCCCACAACAACAGCACTTCACGGTCCCGCTCGGTCAGCGCGGCGAGCGCGCCGGTGACCTGAGCCCACCGCTCGTCGTGCTCCACGCTCTCATCCGCCGACAGTTCGGGGGTCGAGAGCGGCACCGGATCATCCTTGAGGAGCACCAGGTGTTTGCGACGGCGAATCGCCGCCCGGGCCTCGTCGCGCGCCAGGTTGGCCGCAACGGCGAAAATCCACGCGCGCGGCTTGTCCGGCTGATGGGCCATCGCGCGAATGAACACTTCTTGTGCAAGATCTTCAGCGCGGTCGGCGTCCCAGGTTTTCCGGTAAAGGAACCGCACGACCGCCGCGTAATGGGTCTTGTAGAGCCGTTCCAAATCTTCCATGGTCCCGGCCTTTCTTGGCTTTGGCCTACCCTTCCCGAAGGTAGGACGCTCGCGGACCGGAATTGTTGCACAATTTGGAGTTATTGGCCAGGGGCGGGGGCGAGGACGCACCCCGGATGCAGGGTTTCGCCCCCCTCCGGCCACTCAGAACAGAGCTCTGGCTTGGCCGGCCGTCCATCCGCCCTGATCCGGCCATGTAACGCACAGGAGACGCCGTCACCCTCGAGAAACCCACATCTGGAAATCATCTCCACGTTGAGCGAAAACCGGCCTTCCCGCTCGACTTTGCAGAGGTAGGGTTTCTTTCGGGCGCGGATCAGGGCCTCCAGTCGCCGCTCCCGTGTGGTGCACATGATTTCCAGCTGGAGATCCCGGCAGCACGCCGCGCCCCGCTGGTTGTCCGCGGTTCGGCAGGGGGCCCCGGCGCAGGGGTTCGGCTCCATCTTGACCGGGAGGCTTCGGCGCTGAGGCGGTGGAGGGGTGAGCACCCTGGAAGCCAGCCGCCCGCTCTCGACGATCCGGAAGCGATCGCCCCCGAGCCGGCGGGGGGCCGGGAGGTGCGGCGCGGGCTCGGCGGACTTCCTGGTGTAGCCGTGCGCGCGGCACCCCATAGTCTCGTTCGTCTCGCTCAGGAACCGGCAGGGGACGTGGAGCTCAGCGGAAACGTAGAGGTCCTCGTCGTCCTCCCAGACGTCCGACAAGAAGGTGATTTTCTCGGTATGACCCAGGAGCCAGGTGGCCTCATGGTCCCCCGATTTCGGTCCCGCATCGAGTGTCGCCACTCTCAGAATGACACGAAGGGAGCGACACTGGGAACCCATCGACCGGCAGGGAGGACCGGCGTCGGTCGGGAGGAGAGAAGCCGTCATGCCACAAGATACTGGGCGAGCGGGGCCCGTGGCATTCCTCTCGATCGGGAATTATGTTTGTGAAGTTGTTCACAAGGGGCATCGGACCGAAAACGGCCGGTGCAGGGATGATCAACACCACCGAAACACCAACCAGGGATGGGGAGGCAGTGAGGCGATGAGCAAGATTGCGGCTGTGGCTGGTTTGGCCGTCCTGATGGCGGCCTGCGGTGACAAGAGTGCAGAAACTCCGGCGATGGATACCACGCAGGCGGTGGCTCCCGCTCCGGCGCCGATGGGTGCGACGCACGATGTGAACATGGTCATGGAAGGAACGGCCTACAAGTTCGTTCCCGCCGAGCTGTCTATCCGGGCCGGCGATCAGGTCGTCTTCCACAACGTCAGCGGGGGTCCCCACAACGTGGCGTTCTGGGCGGACAGCATCCCGGCGGGAGGCAAGGAAGTCATCGATCCGCAGCTCAAGGATCAGATCGCTCCGTTGAGCAGCGCGCTGCTGGTGGATCCGAACGCGACGATCAGCATTTCTTTCGCGGGCGCGCCGGCGGGTGAGTACAGATTCACCTGCACGCCGCACATGGCCATGGGGATGAACGGGAAGATCACGGTTCAGTAAGCAGCGAGTAGCGAAGTGCGAAGAGCGAGGAGGGCTGCTCATGCGGCTCTCCTTGCTTCTTATGCTATCAGCTGTCAGCCGTCGGCCATCGGCGGCCGTGAGCCGCTTGCGTCAGGTACCGTTGACCGTTGACGCAGTTGTGGCAACAACGGCTCCAACCACCCCGATGAGGATCCCCGCCAGCGCATCCACCCCGTAGTGCATCTGACAATACACCACCCCTACCGTGAGCAGCAGTCCCGGCACCGCCAGCACCGCGCCCAGCGCGCGCGATCCCATGGTGCAGGCGATGACCGCCGCGATCACTCCGGCCACATGCGAGGAGGGGAACGCCGCCCCGTACGAGCTGCCCTTCGCGAGCGTTTCGTAGACCAGGCGCGCCGCGCCGTTGTCGAGGAATTCGATGGAGGGTCGTGTAAACTCGTAATAGGGTCCGGCGACGGGGAAGAAAATGAAGATGAGGTAGCAGAGGACGGATGTCGTGACCTCCGCCAGCACCACGCGCCGAAGATTGCGCCGGTCACCCTTCCAGAGGAACCAGAGCGGTCCGGCGGGAATCACCAGGTAGTACGAGAAGTAGGCTCCGTGGAGCAGCGTGCTCCAGAAACGGCTCGGCGCGCGCTGCCACCACTCCCGGCTGATCTGCCCACCGAAGACCGCCGCCTCCCATCGCTGCACGGTCTCGTCGTGCGTGATAACTCCGCCGTACCCCGCCAGGAGATCGAGCGCGCCGTAGAGACCGAGGAGAATGCAGATCGGGTAGAGGTCGGCGAGCCAGGAGGCCTCGCCGGCCCTGTTCACCAGGGCGATCAGCAGGATGACGAGCGCGTTGGCGACGAGCACCCACCCCGCGGGCGGCGTTGAATGCAGACGTGCCGCGGCGACGACCGAGGTCACCCCGACGTAGCCAAGCAGCACCCGGTCGACCGGGCGAAGCCTCACAACGCCCCCGACGCGCGGTACCACGCCACGGTCGCCGCGGCGCCGGTGGCGAGGTCGAATTCGGCATGCCAGCCGGTGGCAGCCGCGAGCGGGGCGGGGTCGCAGGTCCAGGCGGGAGCGAAGAACTCGTTGGCCTTGTCGGGTGTGAGGAGGGTGGCCCGCCCGGCCAGCCGGGCGAGCGCGCCGGTGATTCGGAGCGCGTTTCGGGCCGCCCAACGCGGCAATCGAATCAGGCGGACCGTGCGCCCCAGGGAACGGCCCATGGTCCGCACCACGGACGTGCTGGTCAGCACCTCCGGGTGGCACGGGTAAAAGACTCTGCCTGTTGTCGCGTTGGTGCGTCCCGCCTCGGCGAGGGCGCGGCCGAGGTCGGGTCCGTACACCAGCGAGAGCTCCTGGCTGCCGTCGCCGAACACCGGCGCCACCCCGAGCTTGGCCGCGCGGAAGACCCGGAGCATCTCGGTATCGTGGGGGCCATACACCGCTGGCGGTCGCACGATGGTCCAGGGCAGCGGTCCTGCGCGGACTGCCTCTTCGCCGGCCAGCTTGCTCCGTCCGTAGGCCGTGACCGGTCGCGGCGGCTCGCTTCCCGAGAGGGGCGCTCCCCGCTCGGAAGGCCCCGCAGCCGCGAGCGAGGAGACCAGGACGATACGCGGCCGCCCTTCCTCCGCGGCGGCCGCGACGAGGCGCGCGGTGCCGTCCCGATTGACCGAGAGGAACTCTGCCTCGTTCCGCGCGGCGATCAGACCCGCGGCGTGATAGATGACGTCCTGGCCCCGGGCGGCGGCGCGCAGCGCCTCGGTGCTGCCCAGGTCTCCCGCCGCGATGCGCACACCCCGCTCCGTGAGCCCCGCCGTTTTCGTCGGAGATCGCACCAGCGCGGTGACGGAATCGCCGCCCGTCGTGAGGGCGTCGATGAGATGCCGGCCGACGAATCCCGTGGCGCCGGTGACCAGGGCGTTCATAGCGTCCGGTCGAGGAGCCGGTAGGTCTTGTACACGGTGAAGCCCATCTTGACGAGGCCCGCGTTCATCGCCGGATTGTCTTCGAGGATCCATCCGGCTTCGCCCCAGCTGTAACCCAGCTTGCCGCCTCGAGTCCAGATCCAGTGATACAGCACCGCATCGATTCCCTTCCCGCGGTATTCGGGCAGGACGCCAAGCAGGGTGATCCGGCAGCGGTGAACGCGATGTGTCTTGAGCGCCCACAGCATCTCCAGGATCACCGGGAAGAGCCGTCCCGACCGGTTGGTGCGGAAGAAAGTGTTGAGATCGGGGAGCGCCAAGGCGAATGCGATGACCGTGCCGTCCTTCTCGACAAACGGCACCAGGTCGGGAACGACCACCGGCTTGAACTGCGCCGCGAGGTGGTCGATCTCGTGGCCGGTCATCGGAACGAAGCCCCAGTTCCGCTCCCACGCGGTGTTGTACAGCTCCTTGACCCGCTCGACCTCGGCGCCGAACTCCTGCATTCGGAGGGGACGCAGGGTAATGCCCAGCCGCTGGCAGATCAGCTCGCTCGCGCGGGCCAGCCGCTCCGGCACCGGGACGAGATGGCCGTCGGGAAGGCCGTGCTGGTAGACCAGCAGGTCCTTCGCTTTCGCAAACCCGTTCTGTTCGAGGAGGGCGGGGTAGTACCGCGGGTTATGCGGCATCATCATGACGGGAGGCGTGTCGAACCCGTCGATCAGGACGCCGCATTCGTCGTTCGTGGAAAAGGAGGCGGGACCGCGCATCGTGTCCAGGCCCCGGGCCCGCAGCCATTCCGCCGCGGCGTCGAGCAGCGCGGCGGCCACGCCCGCATCGTCCACCGATTCGAAGAAGCCGAAGAACCCGACCCGGTCGCCATGGGTTTCGTTATGGAGCCGGTTGGAGATCGCCGCGATGCGGCCCTGGATGGCGCCGTCCTTCTCCGCCAGGAAATAGTCCGCCTCCGCGTGCTCGAAGAAGGGATTACGGGTGCGGGAGAGCATGGCCGCCACATCCCGACGCAACGGCGGGACCCAGAGCGGGTCCCGCGCATGCAACCGGTAGGGAAAGTCGATGAAGCGGCGGAGGTCCGAACGGGTCTGGACGAGACGGACCGTTACCGGTCCGGTCAGATGACCCCCAGCTCCTTGCCGATCCGCCCGATCGTCTCGATGCAGTAATCGAGCTGGTCGGCGGTGTGCGTCGCCATGACGCTGGTGCGGAGCCGGCACTGGGACGGCGGCACCGCCGGAGGCACCACCGGGTTGGTGAAGATTCCGGCGTCGAACACTTTCCGCCACATCACCAGCGTGCGATCGAGCGATCCGATGAGGATCGGAACGATCGGTGTTTCCGACGGGCCGGTGTCGAAGCCGATGCTGCGGAAGCCGTCCTGCAGCCGCTGCGTGTTGACCCAGAGGTTTTCCCGGCGCTCGGTGTCGGCGCGGAGCACCTCGAGCGCGGCCAGGACCCCAGCCGTGTTCGCGGGGGGAAGCGAGGCGGTGAAGATCAGCGGCCGGCTGTGGTGGCGGAGATAGTTGATGACGCTGCGTGACGCCGCGACGAAGCCGCCGATCGAGGCAAGCGACTTCGAGAAGGTGCCGGCGATGATGTCCACCTCGTCCACCAAGCCGAAATGGGCGGCGGTTCCGTCGCCCTTCGGTCCGAGGACTCCGATCGAGTGCGCGTCGTCCACCGCGAGCGCCGCGCCGTGGCGCCGGCAGACCTTGAGCAGACCAGGAACGTCGGCGATGTCGCCTTCCATCGAGTAGATGCCATCGACGATGACCATTTTCCCGGAGCCGGGATGCTGCTCGAGCTTCCGCTCCAGTCCCGCGAGGTCGCCATGGTTGAAGCGAACGGTCTCGCCGTCCGACATCTTGGCGCCATCCACGATCGATGCGTGGTCCAGCTTGTCGAGGAAGACCACTTCGCGCCGGCCGACCAAACCGGAGATCAGTCCGAGATTGGCGTTGTACCCGGTCGAGAAGACGATGCAGTCTTCTTTCCCGAGGAACTCGGCGAGCGCCGCCTCGAGCTGGAGGTGCAGATCCAGCGTGCCGTTCAGGAAGCGGCTCCCGGTGCAGCCGGATCCATAGAGATGGAGCGCCCGGCTTGCCGCTTCGAGCACCTTGGGGTGGTGGGTCAGGCCGAGGTAGTTGTTCGACCCCAGCATGATCCGCTTCTGCCCCTCGATGACGACGACCGTGTCCTCGGATTCGGAGATCGGCCGGAAATACGGGTAGAGCCCTGCGGCCTTCACCTCGTCTGCCCGGGTGAAGAGCTTGCACTTCTCAAAAAGCGCGACGTCGGTCTGGAGGATTGGGGTCGGCACGTGACCTCGCGTCAGCGGAAGTGAAATAGCGCCTCCATCCCTATATGGGATAACGGCTTAAAGTAATGGAGCGGAGTCGCTCGGACAAGCGTGGCCGCGGAGCGTGCGGCCACGGTGCGCTGGCACGTCTCCTTGCCGGTCCCGACGGCGGGGAGGAGGTCTTCCCGAGTAGATTCCCGATCATATCCCTATGCGCCGCTCACTCCTGGCACTTGCTCTCTTTGCGGCGGCGTTCGGCCCCAGGGCGGCTGCCCAGGCGCCCGACAGAGTGCCTGTGCTGCTCGAGCCGACCGACTGGGGCCCGAACGCCGCCTGGCGTCGGCGGGCCGCGGCGGTGCGGGTCCGGCGCATGCAGCTGCTGCAGAGCGGGAATCTCTCGGTCCTGAATTCGGTTCGGGGCGGGCCGTTCTTCACGCCCTCCGCTGTGATGGGCGGTGGAGCCGCCACCGCGGTCACAGGCGCATTTCACATCCCCGTCATTGCGATCTCATACAAGGATGTCGCCGTTCCCTATCCGGTGGCCGACTATCAGCGCATCCTCTTCAGCCGGAATCCCGGGGACCGGCCCTACACGGTCACCACGTACTACGAAGAACTCTCCCACAACAGGATCTCCCTCGATGGCGAGGTCTTCGCGCCGGTCCGCATGGACAGCGTCGCCGCCTTTTATACCGACGGATGCAACGGACTCACCATCGGCGGATTGACCTCCTGCCCGTCGCGCCCGGTCAACCGGATGGGGGTGATGCTGGTGGCGTCGCTCGATTCGATTTCGAATCGTCCGGGCTTCGAGAATGTCTGGGCCCCGTTCGACAACGATGGTCCCGACGGCCTCCCCAACAGCGGTGACGACGACGGCGTGGTGGATTTCGTCACCTTTCTCCAGCCGGAAGTCGGCGGGGAGTGCCGCTCGAATGTGCCGGCGTCCACCGGCATCTGGAGCCACCGTTTCGTCATCGCGGCGTGGCACGGCCAGCCGTATGTGACCAGGACGCTCCGGCGCGGCGCCAACGGCCAGCCGCTTCCCGGACAGTTCATCCGGGTCAACGACTACACGATTCAATCGGAGATCGGCGGGATATCCGCCTGTGACCCAACCAGCATCATGGCGGTGGGAACGGTCGCGCACGAGACCGGGCACGCCTTCGGGCTGCCCGACCTCTACGACACCCGCGGGACCACCGAGGGAATTGGGGGTTGGGGCCTCATGGGATCGGGGAACTATTCCCGCCCCTACAGCCCGGCGTCCTACGATGCCTGGTCGCTCACCACCCTCGGCTGGGCCACCATCGATACGCTCGGCACCAGTCGCACCGTCGCGGCGGGCGCCCGGCTCCTGAGCGACACCATTTTTTACGCCCGCACGGACGATCCGCAGGAATACCTGCTCATCGAGAATCGCCAGGCGGTCCTGAGTGACACCGCCCACATGAATCCGGCGCTCCCGTCGACCTGTCCGTTGCTCGGATTCTGCGCCAAGTCGCCCGGTCTCCTCTTCTGGCTCATCGATGAGGCGCAAGTGCAGTCGGGGCGGCTTTCCAATTCGGTGAACACCGGGCCGATTCACGGCGTCGCGCTGCTGCAGGCCGACGGCATGAATCAGCTCCGCGTGCCGGGGAGCAGGAATCGTGGTGACCGGGGAGATTCGTACCCCGGCTCATCGGGCAATTCGCGCTTGTCCCTTCTCTCCAATCCGAGCGCCCGGGACAATTTCGGCAGCCATCTCGGCTTCATCATGGACCGCATCGAACAGCTCCCCGGAACGGCCATGCGCTTCCGCTTCACGCGCCGCATGCCGAGCGTCGTGCAGGGGCTGAACGGCGGGCAGATCCGGGTCGACGGCATCCTATGGGATCGCTTCGAGGAAGTTGTGCCCGGTGGCGATCCACTGCACATCAGCGCCGATCCGATTCAGCTGATCGCGGGGGGAAAAACCCGGCTCAGCTTCCTCCAGTGGACTCCGAACGGGCCGCGGGACCAGGTGCTCGTGAGCAACCCAGCCAAGCCGGACACTCTCTTGGCGAGCTTTTCCGTGGAGCACCGCATCCTGTTGGTGACTTCCGGCGCCGGGACCGTGACCTCAACCGTGCAGGGGAATCTGGCGCAGGGTGTGTACCTCCAGCAAATTATCCCGGTGCAGCTCACCGCCACGCCGGCGCCCGGCTCCATCTTCGTGGGATGGCGAGGCGATACCGTCGCCACCGGCCCGGTGCTCGACCTCGTGATGCGCAAGGGATACGACCTCGAAGCGCGGTTCGCCGCCGAAGTGTTGATCCCGCCGCCGGACGCAGCGAGCGACCTCCTCGGCACGCCGAGGCTGACCCCCGCGCAGCGCGCGTATCTCGATGAGCTCGGCAATCGCAACGGGTCCTACGACGTGGGCGACCTCCTGGCACTGTATCGCCGGCTGGGACAAGCGGTCCCGCCATCGGTTCTGCTCGCCAAGCCCAGGATGAAGCCATGAACGCGCGTGTCCGGGGCGGACTCGCCCTGCTGGTGACCTTGGCGGCCGGGTGCGGCGACGGTGGCGGGCCGCCCTCCCGAGCCGGTGACCTCACCGTCTCCTACTTCCAGGGAGGCCCCAGCGCCGGCGCCCTGCTCCTCACGATCACCGGCGGCGAAGTCGAAAACGTCACCGCCGCGAACAACGAGCAGGTGTCCTTCGCGATTCCCTCGCCGGGAACGACGCGCGTGGTGGTGACGGGTAATCTCGGTACCGGAATGCTGCTCCTGATCCGGGTGCCCGATGTTTCCCTCGCGTCCCGGTATGTCGTGGTCACCGATCAGGTGGCGGACAAGGTGACGTTTGCTCTCATCGATCCAGTGCCCCACACCCTGACCATCTCGCCCTGACCTCCGGCTGGCCTCATCGGGCCGGCAGCGCCAGATTACCGGTGCCGAGCTTCCGCCATTCCCTGGCGGCCGCCGCCGCGATCCCTTCCGACCTCCGAGGAATGTGTCATGCCGCGATTCACCCTCAACGGCAAGGACGTCTCGGTCGACGTCCCCGCCGAGACGCCGCTCCTGTGGGTTCTCCGTGATTCCCTGAGCCTCACCGGGACCAAGTTCGGGTGCGGCGTCGGTCAGTGCGGCGCCTGCACCGTCCACATCGACGGAGTCGCACAGAAGTCCTGCCAGTTTCCGGTCTCCACGGTCGAAGGGAAGACGGTTCTCACCATCGAAGGGCTGTCACCCAACGGAAAGCATCGCGTGCAGGAGGCGTGGATCGCCGAGCAGGTTCCGCAGTGCGGCTACTGCCAGCCGGGACAGATCATGCGCGCCGCATATCTTCTCGAACGGACTCCCAAGCCGACCGACGCGGATATCGACGAGGTGATGTCCGAAAACCTCTGTCGCTGCGGCACCTATCAGCGGATCCGTCGCGCGATTCACCGCGCAGCGGGGGAGGTGACCACATGAGCACGAGCTTCAGTCGGCGCGACTTCCTGCGCGCCAGCGCTGCCGCGGGCGCCGGTCTCACCCTGGCGGTGACGCTTCCCTCCTGTACCCCGGGCGGCGATGAGCCGCCCGCTGGCCCGCCCTGGAGCCCCAACGCCTGGATCCGGGTGCGCAGCGACGGCTCGGTGACCCTCGTCGTCGACCGCTCAGAGATGGGTCAAGGGGTGCTCACCGCTCTTCCCATGCTCCTCGCGGAGGAGCTGGACGTCCCCTGGGAGAGTATCAGCGTCGAGCAGTCGCCCGCGGACAAGGCCTACATTAACGCGGATTTTGGGATCCAGGGCACCGGCGGAAGCTCCAGCGTCCATGCGGCCTGGAAGCCACTCCGCGAGGCTGGGGCCAAGGCGCGCCAGATGCTGATCAGCGCGGCCGCGGCATCCTGGGGCGCGCCTGCCTCCGAGTGCAGCACCGAGCCCGGCCAGGTGGTCCACGCGCGCACTCGCCGCCGCGTCAAGTACGGAAAGCTGGTCGAGCGCGCGGCGGTGCTCCCCGTGCCCGAGACGGTGACGCTCAAGGATTCCAAGGACTTTCGCTTCATCGGCAAGCCGATGCCGCGCCTCGACACGCCCGACAAGGTGCGCGGCACGGCGCGGTTCGGGGTGGACGTGGAGGTTCCGGGAATGCTCGTCGCGGTCGTCGCACGCTGCCCGGTCTTCGGCGGCTCGCCGAAAAGCTGGGACGAGGCCGCTGCCAAGGCCATTCCGGGCGTCAAGCACGTGGTGAAGATCAGCTCCGGCATCGCGGTCGTCGCCGATGGTTACTGGCCGGCGACCAAGGGTCGCACGGCGCTCGCGGTCGTCTGGGACGAGGGCGTGAATGCCGGCCTGAGCAACGAAAACATTCGGACCCAGCTCGCCGCGCTCGGCGCGCGGCCCGGCGTCTCCGCGCGGAAGGACGGCAACCCGGCCGCCCGGGGAGTCAAGGAGGTCGCCGCGGTCTACGAGGCGCCGTACCAGGCGCACGCCTGCATGGAGCCGATGAACGCCACGGCGCACGTCGAGGCCGACCGCTGCACCGTCTGGGCGCCGACGCAATTCCAGCTGGGCACCGCGTTCGGCATTGCCGGTGCGCTGGAGCAGGTGGCCAAGCTCTGCGGCCTCGATCCCGCCAAGGTTACGATCAACACCACGCTGCTTGGTGGCGGCTTCGGCCGGCGGTTCATCAACGACTTCATCGCGGAAGCGGTGGAGGCATCCAAGGCCGCGCAGGCGCCCGTCAAGGTCATCTGGAGTCGCGAAGACGACATCCAGCACGACTACTATCGACCCGCCGCGCGGACCAGTTTCCGCGCTCAGCTTGGAAGCGACGGAATGCCGGTGAGCCTGACCAGCAACACCGCATGCGCCTCGATCGGCGTGGCGCTCGGCGCGCCCAGGGACGCGCTCGACGCCAGCTCCGTCGAAGCCCTGCAGAATCTGCCCTACGACATCCCGAACGTGAGCGTCGCCGCCGTGAACGCCATATTCAGCATCCCGCTCGGCTTCTGGCGGTCGGTGGGATCCTCGCAGAACGGGTTCATGATCGAATCGTTCATCGACGAGCTCGCCTGGGCGGCGGGACAGGATCCCGTCGATTACCGGCGCGCGCTGCTCGGCAAGAAGCCGCGCCACCTGGGCGTACTCGAGCTGGCGGCGGCGAAATCCGGGTGGGGCACTCCGCTCCCCGAGGGTCGGGCGCGCGGCGTGGCGGTCGTGGAGTCCTTCAGCAGCTATGTCGCGGAAGTCGCCGAAGTCTCGCTCAAACCCGACCGCACCGTGCGGGTTGATCGGGTGGTCGCGGCGGTGGACTGCGGCACGGTGGTGAATCCCGACATCGTGAAGGCCCAGCTCGAAGGCGCGGTGGTCTTCGGCCTCACCGCGGCGTTGCTCAGCGAGATCACCATCGAGAGGGGGCGCGTGGCGCAGAGCAACTTCCACGACTTCCCCCTGCTCAGGATGCGCGAGATGCCCGTGGTCGAGGTACATCTGGTGCCGTCGAGCGAGGCTCCCACGGGAATCGGCGAGCCCGGCACTCCGCCGATCGCCGCGGCGGTCGCCAATGCGATCTACGCTCTGACCAAGCAGCGGATCCGGCGCCTGCCGATCCGCGTGGTGCCGGTGTGACCGAGGGGTTCTCCCGGCGCGATTTTGTCCGGGCGGCGCTTGTGGCCGGGGCGGGACTGACGCTGGCCGTCTCACTCGAGGGCTGCGGCAAAGAAGCTCCCCCGGCTCCGGGCACGGCACCGTTCGCGCCGGACGCCTGGATTCGCATCGGGACCGACGATACGGTCACCGTAATCGTCGACCGCTCCGAGATGGGGCAGGGAGTATCCACCGCATTGCCGATGCTCGTCGCCGAGGAGCTCGACGCCGACTGGTCGACCATCCGCTATCAGTTCGCTCCCGCCAATGAGGCCTATTACAACCCCCTGGTCGGCGGAATGCAGCTCACTGGGGGCAGCACCAGTGTGCGCGCCGCCTGGCTTCCGCTGCGCGAAGCTGCGGCCCGCGCGCGAAGCATGCTGGTGACCGCCGCGGCCGCGGCGTGGAATGTGCCAGCCGGGCAATGCATCACCGAAAACGGCTGGGTCCTGGCGCCGGATGGGCGCCGAGTGCGTTATGGCGCCGTCGCCGCGGCGGCCGCTGCCGTGCCGGTGCCCCAGGCGGTGACCCTGAAGGCACCCGCCGACTTCCGGCTCATCGGCAAGCCGATGCTCCGGCTCGATCTGCCGGACCAGGTGACCGGACGGACCGTGTTCGGCATCGACGCGATGCCCGAGGGCGTACTGGTCGCGGTCGTCGCGCGGTGTCCCGTGTTCGGCGGCACCCTGCGCTCCTTCGAGGAGGCGGGGGCTCGCGCCGTCCCCGGTGTGCGCGAGGTCGTGCGCATCGAGCGGGGGGTTGCCGTCGTCGCGAACGGCTACGATGCGGCCCGCGCCGGCCGGGACGCCCTCAAGATCGAATGGGATGAGGGCGAGCTCGCGACCCTGGACGATGCCGCAGTCAGCGCGCGGCTCGAGGAGCTGGGGAGGGAAGGGGGAAGGGTCGCTCGTTCGGTGGGGAAGGGTGGTGACTTCGCCGCTGATGCCGCGCGGACCCTCGAGGCAGTCTTCGAGGTCCCCTATCTCGCCCATGCCACCATGGAGCCGATGAACTGCACGGCGGACGCGCGGGGGGACTCGGTGACGCTCTGGGTGCCGACGCAGTTCCAGGCCGGCCCGCGCATGCTGGGCGGCGGAACGAGGGGAGTCGCCGCCAAGGTCTGCGGAGTTCCCCTGAGCCGGGTCACGGTGCACACCACGCATTTGGGGGGTGGGTTTGGCCGGCGCTCCGAAACGGATTTCGTGGCCGAGGCGTGCGAGGTCTCGAAAGCGGTGGGTGCGCCGGTCAAGGTGATCTGGAGCCGTGAGGACGACATCCGTCACGATCAGTACCGGCCCGCTGCGCGGCACCAGATGCGCGCCGGTCTCGCCGCGGACGGCTCGCCGGTCGGATGGAGTCATCACATCATCAGCCCTTCGATCATTGCGAAGTTTCTCCCGAGATGGCTGCCCGATTTCGTAGCCCACCTCGGCGGGCCACTGAAGGGCGGCGTGGACGGCAATGCCATCGAAGGAGCGGCCGAGATTCCTTACGCATTTCCCAACCTGGAGGTACTCTTTACCCAGGCCGATCTGGGTGTCCCGGTGGGATTCTGGCGCTCGGTGGCGCATTCGCACACGGCCTTCGCGATCGAATGCTTTCTCGACGAGCTGGCCGAGGCGGTTGGCGCCGATCCGGTGCAGTTCCGTCGCGGACTGCTTTCCGCCGCGCCCCGCGCGCTTGCCGTACTCGATCTGGCGGCCGAGCAGTCCGGATGGGGCACGCCGGCGGCGCCGGGCCGATTCCGTGGCGTCGCGGTCCACGAATCGTTCGGCACGTACGTGGCGCAGGTAGCCGAGGTGTCGGTCGAGGGGGCGGCAGTGCGGGTGCATCGCGTGGTGTGCGCGGTGGACTGCGGACAGGTCGTCAATCCCGACACGGTGGTCGCCCAGATGGAAGGCGGCATCGTCTACGGCCTGACGGCGGCACTCAAGGGGAAAGTCAGCATCAGTGGGGGACGGGTAAAGCAGAGCGGGTTTTTCGATTACCCGATTCTCACCATGCGGGAAATGCCGGTCATCGAGACCCACATGGTTCCCAGCACCATGGAACCCGGCGGGGTGGGGGAACCGGGCACGCCGCCGATCGCTCCGGCGGTGGCCAATGCCGTCTTTGCGGCCACGGGGAAACGGATACGTACGCTGCCGATCACAGTCTGACCCATATCTCACGAGGAGGACGCATGCGAGGCACGAAGAGTCTGATGACCGTGTTAGGGACCGCGGCGCTCATTGCCGGATGCCAGCCCGCCGCGGAAACCGCCGAGCAGGCCGAGCAGCGAATGAGCGCGGATGCCGCCGCCGCCAAGACGGCGATCGAGGCTTCGAATGCCCAATTCGCGGCCCACTTCAATGCGGGTCAGGGCGACTCGGTCGCGGCCCACTACACGGAGGACGGCCGGGTGATGTCGCCGAACATGGCTGTGGCGTCGGGCCGTGCGGCCATCGCGGCATCGATGGGAATGATGGCGGGCGCCACGCTCGTCCTGACCACGGAGTCCGTGGCCGCCAACGGACCTCTGGCGGTCGAGCGCGGGACGTACCGGATCACCCTGACTCCCCCCGGCGCGACCGCGCCGATCACGGATACCGGGAAATACCTGGTGCACTGGCACAAGGTCGGCGACAAGTGGATGATGGTGGATGACATCTGGAACAGCGATCTGCCGGCGATGCCCGCCGAGGCACCCGCGAAGAAACCGTAGTCAGTCCCCTCCGGGCCGTCCGGCGGTCCCCGCGACCGCCGGCCGCTCCGGCTCGGGGGTAAAGTCCTCCCCCGGGTTGATGAAACGGTTCCGCTCCAGCCGGAACTGCTTGTCGTAGAGTTGGCGATACCGGCCGTCCCGCGCCACCAGCTCGGCGTGGGTGCCCCGCTCCACGATTTCTCCTGCCTCGAGCACCAGAATCTGGTCCGCGCTCATGATGGTGGACAGCCGGTGCGCGATGACGAACGTCGTGCGCCCCGCGCGCAGCGCGCGCAGGCCGTCCTGGATCAGCGCCTCGCTCTCGCTGTCGAGGCTGGAGGTCGCCTCGTCGAGCAACAGCACCGCCGGATCGGCGAGAATGGCGCGCGCGATGGCGACCCGCTGGCGCTGACCCCCTGAGAGCCGCACCCCGCGCTCCCCCACGATCGTGTCGTACTGCTTTTCGAATGCCTCGATGAATTCGTCGCAGTGCGCGATCCGGCTGACCCGCCGGACATCCTCCATCGTGGCGCCGGGCCGGCTGAACCGGATGTTGTTCGCGATGGTACCGTCGAACAGGAAATTGTCCTGTAGCACGATGCCGAGCCGGCTCCGGTAATCGCGAAGCCTGAGCGTGGCGAGGTCGCGGCCGTCGAGCACGACGCGTCCCTCGGTGGGTCGGTTGAAAGCCATCACCAGGCTCATGAGGGTGCTTTTGCCGGAGCCGCTCGAGCCCACCAGGGCGGTGGTCGATCCCGCCGGCGCCGCGAAGGAGATGTGCCTCAGCACCGGGACGCCGGTGGTGTATTCGAAGGTGACGTCCTCGAAGACCACCGCGCCCTCCACCTTCGCGACCGGCTCGCGGATGGCGTCCTCGTCGTCTTCCGTCGGCATTTCCTGGATTTCGCGAATCCGGTCGAGGCCGGCAAAGGCTTCGGTGATCTGGGTGCCGATCGACGCCATCTGGATCAGCGGCGCGGCCATGAGCCCGGTGAAGAAGATGTACATCACGAAATCGCCGAGCGTCATCGTGCCGGCGATGATGCTCCGGCCGCCGACCCACACCATGATGGCGCCGACAGCCCCGACGACGACCGTGGAGAGCGCCGTCACGGCACCGACGCCGCGCATGGTGGTCGCAACATTCCGGAAGAGCGCGTGAATGCCCTTGGTGAAGACGTGATCTTCGCGCCGCTCCGCCACATAGGATTTGACGATCCGAATCCCGCCGAAGGATTCCGTCAGCCGGCCGCTGACGGCGGCCATCAGCTTGTTCCGTTCCCGGAAGATCGGCCGGAGCTTGCTGAAGGCGTACGCCATCCCGCCGCCGAACGTCAGGAGAATTGCGAGGGTGGCCGTGGTGAGCTGCCAGTTGATGTAGAACAGCACTCCGAGCGCGATGATCGCCGTGAGGATTCCGCCGACCAGCTGCACCAGGCCGGTGCCGACCAGGTTCCGGATGCCCTCCGCGTCGTTCATCACGCGCGAAAGGAGGATCCCGGTCTGGGTGGAATCGAAAAAGCGAACCGGCAGCCGGAGGATGTGCGCTTCGACTTCGCGCCGGAGATCAGTAATGGCGCGCTGCGCCGCAATCCCCAGCAGGCTGACCAGCGCGAACGAGGTGGCCGCCTGGACGATCGTCGCCGCGAGGATCCCCAGCGCCAGCGGGACCAGCAGATGGCCGTCCCCGCCTTTGATGATGTTGTCGATCAGGTACTTCGAGCTGGCGGGCAGCACCAGTCCAGCCAGCCTGCCCACCAACATGATGAGGAATCCGAAGGCCAGCCGTCCGCGGTAGCGCCAGATCAGCTCGCGCGCTTCACGCCACGCGACCGAAAGGGTGACCTTCTTCTTCGGGGGACGATCCGCCATTACGCTCCCCGGCGCGCGGCGAGCGCCTTCTCCACCCGCAGGCGAAAAAGAGCGAAGATTTCCCGGCCCGTGTCGCATTGGGTTGCGAGCCATTCGGCGTTCCGGAAGGCAGTGGGGAAGGAGGCGGCGCGGAGCTCGGCGAGCCAGGGATGCACCTTGGCCAGCACAAACATCCCTTCGCCGGTGTATTCGGCAAGATAGTCGGGGTTGACGATGCCGTGGCGCGCCATTCCAAAGGCCATTTCCCAGTATCCAGCGACCTGCCGGAACGCCGTGTTGCCGGGATGGTCGGATTTGGTGATGGCGAGGAGCTCTTCCACCGTCGCCGGCCAGAACTCGGCGGTGACATAGCGGCGCGCCTCCCGCATGCTGGCTTCCCGGCGCAGGTCGTACAGCCGGAGCACCAGGTCGGCGTCATGATGGTCGGGTGCGTCCTTGATCATCGGTCCGCGGGGTCGGGGCATGGGAATACCGGTCATCGGGTTTCCTCGGGCAGGACTTCCTGGGCAGGCGCCGGTCGGCGCCCGCGGAACAAACGCGCCGAGAGCTGCAGGAGCTTGTGGCGGGTCTCGTCGAGAATCTCGTAGAACGTGGGGATCGCCACCAGCGTCAGCACCGTCGAGGTAATGACCCCGCCGATGACCGCGACGCCGAGCGGGGCCCGGAACTGGGAGCCTTCCCCGCCGCCGAGCGCGATGGGGAGCATCCCCGCGATGAGCGCGAACGTCGTCATCAGGATCGGACGGAGCCGGATCGCGCCCGCCTCGATCAGCGCCTCGCGCAGGGGGAGCCCCTCGCGCTCCCGTGCCCACTTCGCAAAATCGATCAGCAGAATCGCGTTCTTGGCCACGATCCCCATGAGCAGGATCACCCCGATGAGGCTCATGATGTTGATCGACGTGCCCGTCACCGCCAGGGCCAGCATGACGCCGATCAGGGACAGCGGCAGCGACAGCATGATCGCGAAGGGATCCACGAAGGAGCCGAACTGGATCGCCAGGATCAGGTACATGAACATGCCCGCCACGCCGAGCGCCAGGAAAATGCTCCCGAAGACCTCGTTCTGCGACTCGGCGTCGCCGCCCTGCGTGATGACCACGCTCGACGGCAAAGGGATCTTCTCCAGGCGCGCCAGCACGTCGGTCATCACCTCGCCGGTCGAGCGTCCCGACGCATTCCAGCCGACGATGACGACGAGGTCGCGATTCAGGTGGTCGATCACCGCCGGTCCGACCCCCTGGGTAATCCGCGCGACCTGTCCCAGGGGAACGGTGGTGGGCGCCCCCGCGGGGCCGCCGGGGACGACGAGGGGAAGATCGCGCAGGTCGGTCAGCCGTTGGCGGGTTTCCGGCGAGAGCCGGACCATGACGTCGCGGGTTTCCCCACTCGGGTCGAGCCAGTCGCCCGCATCAATGCCGGCAAACGCAGGCCGCAACGACTGGGCGACCTGGCCCACCGTCACGCCGATGCTCCCGGCCAGCCCCCGGTCGATGTCGACGTTGATCTCGGGTTTCTGGCCCTTGGTGGAGAGCGCGATATCCACTGCGTTCGGTACCTGCTCGACCTCGGACTGCACCTTCTCGGCCATGGCGGAGAGCGTGGACAGGTCGGTGCCCCGCACTTCGAGCTGGAGCTGCTTCCGCCCGCCGCCGATGTCGCTGGTAAACACCGCGAGCTTGACGCCCGCCACGCTGCGAATCTCCCGCCGAATGACGCCCGCGAGATCCTCGGCGGAGAGCTTTCGGTCGTGCTTTGGCGTCATGCGGACGTAGATCTTCCCTTCGTCCACCGCGCCGGTCTGGGTGCCCCCCAGCGTCGCGTACGTGTAGCGAATCTCCGGATGCGTCCGGAGGAGCGCCCCCACTTCTTCGGCTTTGCGGCGGGTGTATTCCAGGTTCGATCCCGGTGGAGTCTCCAGCTGAAGGTTGAACTCCGATTTGTCGTCGATCGGCACGAAGCTCACCCCGACCAGGCCGAACCGTGGCATCATCAGCGCCACGATGAAGGTGCCCAGCGAGAGTCCCACCATGGCGAGCCGGTGATCCAGCGCCCAGGCGATCACCTTCTTGTATTGCTGGGCCATCCGGCCGAACCATTCGTTGAAGCGGTCGAGCTTGCCTGTGATCCAGGCCTTTTTCGCCTCCGGCCGGTGCGGATCGGGCCAGTAGGCCGATAGCATCGGATCGAGTGAGAACGACACCAGCAGCGACACGGCCACCGCGCAGGCCATCGTGAGCCCGAACGGCTTGAACCATTGCCCGGAGAGGCCGGGAAGAAATGCGATCGGGACGAACACCGCGAGAATCGAGAGCGTCGTGGCCGTTACCGCGAGCCCGATCTCGTCGGTGCCCTCATGTGACGCCGTGACGTGATCTTTGCCCATCTCGACGTGCCGCACGATGTTTTCCCGGACCACGATCGCGTCGTCGATGAGAATACCGATTGCGAGCGACAGGCCGAGCAGCGACATCGTGTTCAGCGTGAAGCCGAAAATCCAGACCGCGATGA
>CAZHSO010000017.1:7729-44951 GCA_964535105.1 uncultured Gemmatimonas sp. | reverse complement strand
CAAGAAGGGCTCGATCACGTCGGTGCAGGCCATCTACGTGCCCGCCGACGACCTCACCGACCCGGCGCCCGCCACGGCGTTCGCGCACCTCGACGCGACGGTGGTGCTGAGCCGGGCGATCTCCGAGCTCGGCATCTATCCCGCGGTCGATCCGCTCGACAGCTCGAGCCGGATCCTCGATCCGCAGTTCGTCGGACAGCGGCACTACACCGTCACCGTCGGCCTGCAGCGGACCCTGCAGCGCTACAAGGCGCTCCAGGACATCATCGCGATCCTCGGAATGGACGAGCTCTCCGAAGACGACAAGCTCATCGTCGGACGCGCGCGCCGGCTGCAGCGGTTCCTGTCGCAGCCGTTCTTCGTGGCGGAGCAGTTCACCGGGTTCCCGGGCAAGTACGTGAAGCTCGAGGACACCATCGCGAGCTTCGAGCGGGTGCTGTCGGGTGAGTTCGATCACCTGCCCGAGCAGGCATTCTACATGCAGGGCGGCATCGACGACGTGATCGCACGGGCCAAGGAGCTGGCGGCGTCGTGATGCGGGTCCTGGTGATCAGTCCCGAGCGCGCCGTGTTCGACGGCGAGGCCGAGAGCGTCGTGGCCCCCGCCTACGACGGCGAAGTAGGTATTCTTCCCCGGCACGCGCCGTTCATGACGCTGCTGGGCCGGGGCGTCCTCGCCATTCGTCACGGGGGCACGACGAGCCGGTTTCGTGTGCAGGGGGGATTCCTGCAGGTCGTCTCCAACACCGTTCGCGTCGTCGCCGAAACCGTCCAAGGAGAATCTGATGCCGCGTAAGCTGCTTGCCGCGCTCTTCCTCGCCGTCGCCGCTCCGCTCGCCGCACAATCCACCGGCACTCCCGTCTTCCACGCGCCCTACCGCGCTTTTGAGCGGTACGAGATCGGGGCCAACGTTTCAGACGCGGGTAACATCGCGGTCGAGGGCTTCTACGGCTTCAGCCACGCCGGAGCCAAGTGGGACTTCGCAATTCGCGGCGGGGTCCAGGACAATGGAAACTGCTGCAAGTCGGCACTGCTGATCGGTGTCGACGCGCGCTACCGGATCATCGACCAATCCGACGACTTTCCGCTGGATGGCGCGCTGATCACCGGCGCCGGCGCGGCGCTCGTTTCGGGGGGGTCAAGACTCTTCATCCCGATCGGCGTCTCGCTAGGCCGCCGGGTGAACTTCGAGGGCTCGAGCTCGAGCCTGGTACCCTACGCAGAACCGGTGATCGTGCCCAACTTCGGCGATGGCGACAGCGACGTGGGGGTCGCCCTTGGCCTGGGAGCCGACCTCCGGATTAATCGGCGCTTCGAGCTCCGGCTGGGTATCGGCATCGGCGACATCGAAAACTTCTCGATCGGCTTCTCGATCACGCGCTGAGTTCCTCCCTTGGGCATTGCGCCCCGGAGATCCGCATGCCACGACCCACGCGCCTCCTGGTGCTCCTCCTCTTCGCGGCCGCCGGCAACGCCGGCGGCCTTGTCGCGCAAGTCGCCGGGTTACCGGTGCGAAACGCCGGGGTCGGTACCGGCGCCGGGATCGCCCTGGATGTTGGCTTTCCCAGCGCATCGGCAGGGAAGGGCGTCGCGGTCGGCGCCACCGGCTCCCTTGGACTGGGCCCTGTGGGATTCACCGCCACCGTCGCCACGCTCGATCCGAAGGGCGCGGGGAAGCGCATCAATTCCATCGGCGCGACCGGCAACCTCAAGATCATCGGCGGCCCGCTGATTCCGGTCTCGGTCACGCTGCAGGCCGGCGTCGGATACGACAAAGTCACGTTGGACGGGGGAGGCGAAGCGCCGACCACCACCAAGCGCCTCCACGTGCCGGTCGGCGTGGGACTCGCCCTCACCATTCCCAATCCGGTCTTCTCGATCAAGCCGTGGGTCGCCCCGCGCCTCGACGTCCTCCGCACCAGGATTTACTCGGACGTCCTGCCCGTGACCCACACCGATTCCCGTTTCGGCCTCAGCGGCGGGGTGGATCTCGGGTTTCTGAACGGCCTGACGATTCGCGCGATGTACGACCGGGTTTCCCGCGGGAGCGGCTCGAACGTGTCCACCCTGAGCATCGGTCTCGGCTTCAAGGTGGGATCGTGAGGGTGCCGCTCGGCACGCTGGCCCTGGCCGCCCTCCTCGCGACCGCCGCCTGCACCCAGATCTTCGATGCGACGAGCCTCGGCGTCCCGGCCACGATGGCGTCGCTCCCCGGCGACACGACCCAAGGAACGCCGTTTCGCACCACCGCGCACACCGTGCATGGGCTCTTCGGGTTGCTGCCGATCAGCCAGGCCAATTTGCGGAAGTCGCTCGCCCGGCAACTGGTCGGCGGCCAGGGGATTTCGAATTTGAAGATCAAGACGAAGAGCCGCTGGATCGATGTGCTGGTGACGGGTCTGACCCTCGGCCTGGTGGTGCCGAGGACAGTGATTTACGAGGGCACTATCACGGGCCGCTAGCGCGCGTCGGAAGCATCAACCGCTCCACGAGGCTGGCGCTGCGGGCAGCAGCCCCGAGACCGGCCTCGACGGTTTCCAGGCCCCTCTTGCCCGCCGCCGCCGCATGCGCGGGGTTCCGGAGGAGGGCGAGCCATAGCGCCGCCAGTGGATTGGCTCCGGCATGGGTGGCTCCCGCATCGAGGTCCAGCCAGTCGGGAAACTCCGCTGATACTACGATGGCGGCTCGACACGCGAGCAGCAGACCGGCGTCGCGATTGCCGCCCCATCGCGGCCCGAACAGCACCGGAACGGCGCAGGCCGCCGGCTCGACCACGGAGTGCAGCCCGGCCGATCCGTACCCGCCCCCGACATACGCGATAGCCGCTCCCGCATAGAGTCCCGCGAGAACCCCGACGCGATCCACAACCAGGAGCGGCGCGGGGCCGTTCGACACGCTCAGGCGAACGGGTGCCGGAAGCCCGAGCGCCCGGGCCTGCGTGTCGAGCCGAGCCAGGTGCCCGGCGGTCGGCTCGTGCGGCACGACGATGAGCCGCGCTTCGGGGCGGGCGGCGCGCACCGTCCGGAAGGCGGGGAGGAGGACGTCCTCATCGGCTTCCCAGGTGGAGCCCGCAACCATTGTGGGGGCTCCGTCCACCAGCACTCGCAGTGCGTCATCCGCGGTGGCTCCCCGAACGCGTTCGACGACACTGTCGAAGCGCGGATCGCCAGTGACCTCGATCCGGCTCGGCGCGACGCCCAGGAGGACGAGGCGCTCGGCGTCCTCCCTGGAGATCGCGCCGGCGGCGTGCACGACCGCATAACCCGGCCGAAGCACCGTTCTCGCAGGCCAGCGGAGGCGTCCCGAGACGCGGCTCACCGTCGCGGCGATGATTCCGATTGCGGCGCCACGCGCGGCCGCGCGCGTGGCAAGCTCCGGCCAGAGATCGAGCTTGCTGAACACGAGGGCCCTCGGACTGAGCGCATCGAGTGCGGCTTCGACGTCCGCGGCCCGATCCCAGGGGAGATAATCAGTGATGTCGGCGGGCTGGCGCCTCGAGAGAGCTTCCGCGGACGGGCTGAAATAGGTGTAGGCGATCTGCCATTCGGGGTGGGCGGCGCGAAGCCTCCCGAGCACGACTTCCGCCTGCAACCCCTCGCCTACCGACGGAGCGTGCATCCAGAGGAGGGGCCGCGCAGGGTCCCGCGCTGCGGCGCTCCAGCCGGCCAGACGCTGCAGAAGGCCTTTGCGTCCGCGGAGGCCGGCTTCGGCTTTCGGGTCGAACCGGGCGTAGAGGGGAAGGAGCCCGCGGGCCAGTGCAATGGCGCACCGGTAGGAGAGCGGGGTGGCGGGCATTGCGAAATGTGGAGGGCCGGAGTGTCCGCGTCAAAGGGAACGGGGTCCCGTTAGTTTTTCCGGATGCCACCGGCGCCCTCCTCGTACTGGTCTGCCTCCCGAGCGCCACGCCACAGCCTGCTGTTCGCCCTGCCGCTCCTCGTGCTGTACGAGGTGCTCGCCTTCGCACTGAGCGGCAGCGAGCTGGGCGAGGTCCGGAACGGTGCGGACGTGCTGCTCAAGAGCGTCTTCATCGCGCTGGGGGGACGCTATGGCGTGACCGCGTTCAGCCTCGTGCTCGCCGGGATCGGGGGCTGGCTGGTCTGGCGGGACCGCCGGGTCAACGGCGCCATTCGCCCCGGCCACTTTCCGGTGATGTTCGTCGAGTCCGTCGTGTATGCGCTGCTGCTGGGCGGGTTCGTCAGCGCGCTGACTTCGCTCCTCTTCCGCGGCCGGCTTGCGCTGGTCGCTGCTCCCGCGGCCGCGGGCCGCGACGCGATCGCCATAGCACTTCCCACGCAGCTCATGATTTCCCTCGGGGCGGGGATCTACGAGGAGCTGCTCTTCCGGGTGATTCTGGTTTCCGCACTCGCGGCCGCCGCCCGGGTGCTCCTGGGACTGCGACCCGTCTCCGCGGGGGTCTTTGCCGCCGTGCTTGGCGCGCTGATTTTTTCACTGTTCCATTACATCGGCCCGTACGGAAATAGCTTCACTCTCTCGTCCTTCATGTTTCGCGCGATCGCGGGACTGGTCTTCAGCGCGCTGTACCTGGTCCGGGGACTCGGCGTCACCGCCTGGTGCCACGCCCTGTACGATATCTTTCTGTCCCTGGCGCGCTAGGCGATTTCCGGCCCGTGTTCTGGAACATTCCCGTACCGGCATGCGTCATGATGAGACGCATATTCGTACTCCTTCACCCCCGGATTCCCGCACCCACATGACTCGTCCATTGCTCCGGTCCGCGTTCGCGCTCGCCGGCCTCTACCTGCTTCCCATTGCGCTGACGGGCCAGGGGGCCGATCCCTGGGCCCCGCTCTCCCGGCCACGCACTCATACGCCGCGCCCCACCGAGGTGGCCATTACTCCCGCCGATCTCACGACCCGGGTGTACGTTTTTGCCGACGACTCGATGGGGGGGAGGATACTCGACTCGCGGGGGAACGCGCTCGGGGCGGGGTACATCGCGCGGGAGCTGGCGCGACTTGGTCTCGAGCCGGGGGGTGATTCGGGGAGCTTTTTCCAGACCGTGCCGCTGGTCTACCGGAGTCTCGATTCGAGCAAGGCTCTCTCGGTCGACGGCGTGCCACTTACACCGTGGACGGAGTACATCCCGCGCGATCAGGGAGCCGACGCGCGCTCCATCGACGGGGTGCCGTCGGTGTACGGCGGCACCTGGGGCATTCCGACCTCGTTGATCAGCCCGGAGGCAGCGGCCGGAAAGCTGGTGGTGCTCGCTGTCGCGCCGGCGGGGTATGCGCAGGGCATTCCGGGCACGGCCGCCCGGGCCAGCGTCGTGGCACGATTCCCCGAGGCCGCGGGGATCGCGGTGGCCGGCTTTGATCTCATCCCGAAAGAGATGCTCGTCTTCTACCGGGAATCGGGCCCGGCGCCACCGTCGGTTGCATCTGAGCCGCTGCCGAGCTTCCTGTACATCTCGCGGAAGACCGCAGGACAGTTGCTGGGCGCGAACCCCGACAGCGTCCCGGCCGGCACGATCGGTCGTTCCCTTGCCGGGGCGCGGGTCTTCATCGATCGTCCGCTCACCTATCCGGGGCGCAACGTGGTGGGCATCCTCCGTGGAAGCGACCCGGCGCTCCGGGGGCAGTACGTCGCCATCGGGGCACACAACGACCACATCGGGTTTGCCGCGGTGCCGGCCGCACACGACTCGATCTACGTCCTCAATCACCTCTACCGCCAGGGCGGCGCCGACGACCCTGCGCCTCGTCCCACCGCGGCGCAATTCGACACGGTCAATGCGTTGCTCGCGGAGATTCGCAAGAAGACCGCCGGCGGCTCCGCCCGTCCTGATTCGGTCTACAACGGCGCGGACGACGACGCCTCCGGCAGCATGGGCCTGCTCGAAATTGCGGAGTACCTCGCCGGCGCGCGCATGAAGCCGAAGCGCTCGGTGATCTTCATCTGGCACGTTGGGGAAGAGCAGGGACTGTTCGGCTCCGAGTACTTCACCGATCACCCGTCGGTGCCGCGCGACTCGGTCGTGGCGCAGCTCAACATCGACATGATCGGCCGGGGCGGCCCGAGCGACGTCACCGGCAACCGGATGGACAGAAGCCGGATCAGAGGAGGTCCCGACTATCTGCAGCTCATCGGGTCGCGCCGGCTCTCGACCGAGTTGGGGAATCTGGCCGAGGAGGTGAACCTCGCGAGCGGCCGGCCGCTGCAGCTCGACTATTCGATGGACGCGAACGGCCATCCGCAGAACATCTATTGCCGGAGCGACCACTGGAGCTATGCGCGCTACGGCATCCCCATCATTTTCTTCAGCACCGGCGGTCACGCCGATTACCACCAGGTGACCGACGAGCCGCAGTACATCGACTACGACCGGCTGGCGCGGGTCTCGAGCCTCATCGCGTCGCTGGCCGGGCAGGTGGCCAACCTCGATCATCGGGTGGTGGTGGATCAGCCGGTGCCGGGTCCGAAGGCGCAGTGCAGGCAGTGATGCAGGAGGCAAAGAGGCTATGAGGCAAGGTGGTTCACTGTGCCTCCTTGCCTCATTGCCACCTCGATCTCCTCCCCCGCCGCCAGCAGTCGATCCACCGTCGCGCCGATGTCGCCCGCGGCGGCGAGGTCGGCGGTGATGCGATCGACGCTCCCGGCTCCCGTCCGCAGCCGCAGCAGGTCGAGCCGAATCGTTTCCAGGGCCGCCACCGACTCGCTGAGGCGGGCGCGGGCGAGGTCCCGCGTCGCGGTCAAGTCGGCAACCAGTGCGGCGCGGTGTGCGGCGACCGACTCCTCTGCCGCCCCCTGTCCTACCTCTGCCAGCGATTGCTCCAGCTCCTCGATCCGGGCGCGAACCGCACGGGCCTGCTGTTCCAGGCGCTTGAGGACCTCGGGCAGTCCTGGCAGCGCCGCCTGCATTGCCTTGGGCAGCTCGGCGTAGAGGTCCTCCGCCGCGAAGGCGAGGGCGAGCTCGGTGGGTCGATGCGTCGCGCCCCCGGTACCGGCGCGGGGAGAGAGCCCGGCGCTGGCAATCTTGAACAGCCAGCGGCCGAAGCGGCTCCCCCAGTACTTGATGCGCCGCTCTCCCAGCACGTCCCGCCGGCGCTGACCGATCGCGAGGCCCAGGACCCAGAGGCCGAGGCCGCCGATCACAAGAGTCGGAATGAGCGGGGACGTGACGATGCGGGTCACTCCCACCGCGACCGAGACCATGCCCGCGACGGCTGCCACGATCCCGACCCGTCCGAGCTGGCGGAGCGGCCTCTCGAAGCGAGTGGGCTCCCGCCCGACCGTGAAGGCGAGCTCCTCCTTCTTTTGGTCCATGTCGGCGCGCGCCCCAGCGAGAACGTCCTCGACGCCGTATCCTGCCTGTGCCAGTCGGCGGATCCGGGCCACGTGCGCGAGGATGGGCACTCCGACCAGTACGACCACGGCGTAGAGGACGAAGAACATCACGGTCGTGGTCCAATTCCCGGTCATCCCGAAGCTGGCGAGGAGGGGAAACAGGAGCGCCGGACCGACGTTGACCGCCGCGACCGCATACAGACATCCTCCCGCCCGGATCTCAAGACTCTCCTTGACGAACGCCCGCACCGGTGCGGGAATCTCCCGCCTCGCCTCGAGCGCCACGGAGAGCGCGTCGGCAAATCCCTTGGCGTCGCTGAAGCGGGCCTCGGGCTCCTTCTCGAGGCAGCGCATCACCGCTTGCGTCAGCGCCCGTGGTGCGCCCGGTGCCATGGGCGCGAGCAGGGGCGGCGCCGCCGTCGCCTGCTGGACCAGCAGTGCGGGGATGGTGGCGCCCTCGAAGGGCAGCCGGCCGGAGAGCGCATAGAACCCGACGATCCCCAGTGAATACAGATCGGTGCGGCCGTCGAGCGCTCCGCCGCACGCCTGCTCTGGACTCATGTATTCCGGGGTGCCGATCAGCTCGCCGCCGGCGGTGAGCCCGGTCGTCTCGAGACGCCGCGCGATGCCGAAGTCGGTCAGCACCGCGCGGCCGGTGGCCCGCTCCAGGATGATGTTGTCGGGCTTGAGATCCCGGTGAATCACACCCTGCCCATGCGCGTACCCGAGGGCCCAGGCGATCTCCCGGAGAATCCGCGCTGCTTCCGGAGGAGGGAGCGGGCCCTGGGTCCGCACCCGCTCCCCCAGCGTCTCCCCGTCGATGAACGCCATGACGAAGAAGACGAAGCCAGCGACGTCGTCGACGGTGTGAATCGGCACGATGTTGGGTTGGGAGAGCTGTGCGGCGGTTCGCGCTTCCCTGAGGAAGCGCTCCCGCAGCTCGGGCTGGGCCGCGAGCGCGGGAGGAAGGAGCTTGATCGCAACGGAGCGATCGAGCGACACCTCGCGGGCGAGATACACAACTCCCATCCCGCCACGGCCCAGCTCGCGCTCGAGGGAATACCGGCCGACGATCGCGGTCTGAAAATCGAGGAAAAGCGGATCGACGCCTATGGCTTCCTCGTCTTGACGCGAATCACCGAGTCGAGGATCGGGCGCCAGATCCCCGGCGGATAGGAGCCGGCCATGATGCCGCCTTCGATGTAGAACGTCGGCGTGCTGCCGGCGCCCGCCTTCAGCGATCCCTCGGAGTCGCTCCGGACCAGCTCGCGCGTCTCTCCCTTCTCGAGGCACGGAGTGATGCGCGACCGGGGGATCTTGAGCGAATCCGCAAGCGAGAGCAGGAAGGCCGCGGGATTCTTGAGCGGGGCCCATACTTCCTGGCGGCGGTACAGGAGATCGTGGGCGGGCCAGAATTTGCCTTCCCGCGCGGCGCACATCGCGAATTCGGCGGCGGGAACGGCGTTGGCGTGGAGCGACACCAGCGGAAGATTGATGAAGATCCAGCGCACCTTCCCGGTGGCGATGTATTCCTTTTCGATCGTCGGGAAATACTGCTCGGTAAACCGCTTGCAGAAGGGGCACTGGAAATCCGACATCTCGTACACCGTCACCGGCGCCGAGACGGATCCCTTGCTCCGCGACACGAGCGGATCCGGCTGCGCCGTTGCCGCGCCGGCGACGGTGAGCAGGAGCGCGGGGAGGAAGAAGAGCGTACGTCGCATCGGTCAGTACCTCGGAAGATGGCGGCCGGTGGCCGGACTCAGGCGGACGGTGTCGGCATCCGCCCGGACATTCCAGTACCACTCGTAGTTCGGATCCTGCGGGTCGGGAGAGCGGGCGGTAATCCACCACGGTCCCGGCGCCACCAGCATGGTGGCCCAGCCCGCGGCGTCGGTCGTGTCCGCGCTCAGCGTGCGCATTCTGCTCCGTGCGAGGCTGCGCGCGGCGGTATCGTATCCTTCGAAGGTGCTATGTTGCCACTCCCGCGCTTCCCCGCGAAGACGCTCGATGCGCGGCCAGAGCGTGTCGCGGGCGGCGCTCAGCTCGGACCGTGTGCGGGCGAGTACCGGCGCCATTCGGCGGAGCGAGTCGTCGAGCTGCGCGAGCCGTGCATCGAGCTCCGCCAGCGCCGAGCCGGATGCGGCGGCGGCGCGGGCCTGTGCGACCGAGTCCCGCGCGCGGGTGACGCGCTCGATGCTCCACGCGGCCCGGCTGAACGCCAGGAAGGGACCATGGAACGCCTGAAACAGGCTGTCCAGCGCCTGCGTATGGGGGCGCCTGGCGGACACGCGCCCTTCCATCGCCGCGATGAGGCTGTCCCGGTCGTAGGGAATCGCCGCCACCACCACACCCGCGATGGGTGTGGCGGCCCCGGCAAGATCGGGCACCAGGACCTGCACCGTGACCGTGCGGCCGTTTCGACAGGCCGCGGCGATCACCAGGAACGCGAGTGGAACGACGGGTGACATTCGCCAAAACTATCCTGCTCGCTCTGGCGCTCCAAGGCGCGGGGATATCACTTGCCGCGCAGCGCACAGGACTCGAGCAGCTCTTCCCCGCGCGTCCCACGGGGCACGTCACCGACATCGCCGGCGCGCTGGACCCCGCGGCGGTCCGGCGGCTGGAAGCCCTTGGCGAGCGATTGAAGTATGCGACCGGCGCGGAGCTCGCGATCGTCATCCTTCCGGCCATCGGCGACCGTGCCGCGGTGGACGTTGCGGTCGCGATCGGACGCGCCTGGGGGGTCGGCGCGAACGCGGCGGTCGGAGACCAGCGGCGCAATGCGGGGCTGATCATCCTGCTGGTGCCGCGACGCGACAACGACCCGAGTTCGGGGCAGATCTTCATCGCCACCGGCCAGGGCCTCGAAGGCATCGTCACCGATTTGCAGGCGGGGCGCGCGCGCGATCTCATGCGCCCCTACTTCTCCCGCGGCGATTACGCCGGCGGGCTCACGGTCGGAGCTGGGGCGCTCGCCGCCCTCATCGCCAAGGGAATGGGCGTGAGCGACTCGACGCTCGCCGCGGGGGACCGCCTGAGCGGAGAGGGCGGCGACTCGGCGAATCCGGAGCTCGGCCGCACCCTGCAAACCATTTTTCTCATCATCGTCATCGTTCTGGTCCTCATGGCTCAGGCGTCCACGAGGCGCGGCCGAGGCCGGCGCGGCGGCGGTTGGTGGGGCGGCGGGTTCGGCGGGGGAGGGTTCGGGGGCTTCGGCGGCGGAGGCGGAGGGTTCGGCGGATTCGGGGGAGGCGGCGGCTTCAGTGGCGGCGGCGCCGGGGGGAGGTTCTGATGGACGATGCGGTCGGCAGGATCGTGACTCCGGTGCTCGAGCGGATCGACGGCGTGCTTGGGCAGAGCTACTCCGCGCTCGTCTACGGCTCCGGTGCGCGCGGAGAATTCCGGAGCGGCGTGTCCGATGTGAACCTGCTGCTCGTGTGCGAAGAGCTCGGGCCCGCAACGCTGCGCCGGCTCAGCGCGGCGCTGGCGGGACTCCGGAGGAAGCAGCAGCCCCCGCCGCTCCTGATCGAGCGGAGCGAATGGGCCGCGGCGACCGACGTCTTTCCGATCGAAGTGACCGACATGCAGATCGCGCACCGCCTGATGCGCGGCGAGGATCCGGTCGCCGGATGCGTGGTCGATCGGGCCGATCTCCGGCGCGCGCTCGAAGCGGAGTTTCGCGCCAAGCTGCTCCGGCTGCGCCAGGCCTACGCCCATGAAGCGACCGATCCGAGAATCCTCGGCGCGGTCGCGTCGGGAACGGTGGCGTCGGTGGCCGCCCTCTTTCGCGTCACGCTGGCCCTCTTCGGACGGGCCGCGCCGGTCGGCACCCCCGCCGCGCTCGTCGCCGCAGGTCAGGCGATGTCGATCGCCACGGAGCCGATCACCGAGCTGTGGACCCGCCGGGTGCACCAGGGACCACCATGCGCCCCTGAGTTGTTCGAAGGATATCTTTCGGCGGTCGCTGCCGCCGTGCGCGTCATCGACACATTCTCTCGAGGAGGAAACTGATGGCCACGCTCCGGCGCTCGCTCCCGGTGCTCGCGGTGGCGGCACTTATCGCCACGGGGTGCGGGTACAACACGATTCAGACCAAGGATGAGGCGGTCAACAGCGCCGCGTCCCAGATCAAGACCCAGCTGCAGCGCCGCGCCGACCTGATTCCGAATCTGGTGGAGACGGTGAAAGGCGTCGCGAAGCAGGAGAGCACGATCTACATCGGGGTCACCGAGGCGCGCAGCCGGCTCGTGGGCGCGGTGCAGGGCGGAAACTTGCAGGAGATGGCGGCGGCGAACGCGGCGCTCTCGTCCTCGCTTCAACGGCTGCTGGTGACGGTCGAGAACTACCCCGAGCTCAAGTCGAATCAGAACTATCTCCAGCTGCAGGACCAGCTCGAAGGGACGGAAAACCGGATCGCGGTGGCGCGGCAGGATTACAACAAGGCGGTGGAGGACTTCAATGCGTACATCCGGCGGTTTCCCTACAACCTGACGGCGAAGATTTTCGGTCTTGGAAAGCCGAGGGAATACTTCGAGCTGACGGAGCCCGGCGCCGCCGAGGCATCCAAGGTCAAGTTCTAGGGAGCTAGGACACCAGGGAGTCAGGGAGCTAGGGGAGAGAACGGACAGCGGCCCGACGATCACTCGATCACCGGGCCGCGTGTTTTTCCCTAGCTCCCCACCTCCCTAGCTCCCTCACCCCTAATCCGTCACCACCCCTGGCAGGATATATCGCCGTGGATCCACCGGACGCCCGTTGACGTGGACCTCGTAGTGGAGATGCGGTCCGGTCGAGAGGCCGCTGTTGCCGACCAGCGCGATCCGGTCGCCCCGCTCCACCCGGGTCCCGACGCGGGCCAGGATCCGCGAGGCGTGCGCGAACCTGGTGATGATCCCGTAGCCGTGGTCGATGGTGACGGTGTTGCCGTACCCCGTTTCCCAACCGGCCTGGATGACGGTGCCCTTCGCGGGCGCCTCGATCGGCGTGCCCATCGGCGCCGTGACGTCGAGTCCCTGGTGTGCCCGTGCCAAATGGAGAATCGGATGCGAGCGCATCCGGGTAAAGGCGCTGGTCAGCCAGCCGGTTGTCGGCATGATCGACGGCGTGGCGGCGAGACGCTCGACGTGCTCGGCGAGACTGTCACCCGCCTCGCGGAAGGAATGCGCCAGCAGATTGGCCCGACGGATCAGCGCATTCAGATCGACACGCACCTGGCCGGCGCGGCCGAGAAGCTCGCTGTTCTCGGTGGCCGGAGCGCCGGCGGGACGGGGGCCACCGATGCCGGCGGCGTGCACCTCGGGGTCGATCGGTTCGAGATTGGCGAGGAGACGAAGCTGGGTGTCGCGCGCTTCGAGTCTGGAGACGGTATCGGCGAGGCCGGTGACGCGGCCGTGCAGGAGATTCAGCTCGTTGGCGAGGCGCGCGTTTTCCACCTCGAGGCGCTCGGCGCGCGCGAGATTGAGGGAGCGGCGCACGGTGGCGTAGCCGAGGAGCACGGCAAGGAGGGACGCGGCGACCGCGAGACTCCCCACCAGCTTGAGCGCAGTGTACGAGACCTCGAGAATTCTCGAGGCGCTCGAACCTTGCGGAACGACGATAATGGTCCAGCGACGCTTAGACATGCCGCCACCTGCGAAACACTTTGATCACTGCGAGAGCGCCGGGACGTGAGGGCTGCCGGCGAGCGGTCACGGAGTCGGTTTCGGGGAGCCGACGGAGATAGTATGCCCCCGGATTCCCGGTCTGTCAAGCTGGGAATTTTTGTCTAAATATTTGGAATGTCGCAAGTTACGACACTATGGCGCAGCGGGCTCGGGCTTGGGGAAGAGGACAGGAGGACGAATGGTCCGGTCGCCCGCGACCGGCGGCTCCGCGAGGACGGTCCAATCTATTTCGCCGGGCGCGCCACCTCTGCCCAGCGCCTGCCACAGCACCAGCGCGCGCTCGGGCATGAAGGGCGAGGCGAGGACGGCCAAACGGAACAGACAGCGCGCCAGGCTCGCGAGCGCATCATCGAGCTCGCTGTCGCGAGATTCCTTGGCGAGGGTCCATGGGGCGGTCTGCACGATGTACTGGTTCGCGTCGCTGACCAGACTCCAGGCGGCATCGCCCGCGCCGCGCACATCGAACCGGTCCATCGCCGCGGCATACGCGGTCAGCGCGCGGGTCCCGGCTTGGTCGAGTGGCGTGGTCGCCGGCCGGTCCGGGACGACTCCTCCTCGGTATTTTTCCAGCATGGCGAGTGAACGCGAGGCGAGGTTACCCAGGCCGTCGGCGAGATCTGCGGTGTACCGCTCGTCGAATCGTTCCCACGTGAAATTGCCGTCGCTCTCGAGCCCGACTTCGCGAAGCAGGAAGTAGCGCAGCGCATCCGCCCCGTGTCGCGCCATCGCGGTGTCGACGCTCACCGCCGTACCGCTCGATTTCGACACCTTGGCGCCGTCCCACTGCACGTAGCCATGCGCCCAGACCATGCGGGGGAGCGGCAGCTCCGCGGCGAGCAACATCGCGGGCCACAGACAGCAGTGGAGACGGGTGATCCCCTTGCCGATCACATGGACGTCGGCGGGCCAGAGCCGGTTCCACCCCTCGTGGGGGAAACCGGCTGCTGTGATGTAATTGATCAGCGCGTCGAACCAGACGTAGACGGTGTGGTCCGGGTCGCCCGGGAAGGGAATGCCCCAGGGAAAGCGCGCCCGCGAGATCGAGACATCTTCGAGTCCGCCCTCCAGCACCTTGAGGACTTCGTTGCGCCGAAAACCCGGCTCCACCCGAAACGCGCCGGAGCGGATGAGCTCCAGAATGCGCGGACCGAAACGCGAGAGCCGGAAGAAGTGGTTGGTCTCCTTCATCCGCACGAGATCCAGCTCCGGGTGCTCGACACAGCGGCCGTTCACCAGCTGCGACTCCTGCTTGAATTCCTCGCAGCCGACGCAATAGAGGCCCGCGTAATCCGCGACGTAGAGGTCGTCGGGATGATGCTCCTGGATCCTGCGCAGAAATTCCGTGACCGAAGCGTGATGGCGCGGCTCCGTCGTGCGGATCCAGTCGTCCTCCGAGCAGTGCAACGCCCGCCAGGTCGAGGCGAAGCGTTCACTGATCTTGTCCACCCACTCGGCCGGAGCCATTCCCGCTTTCTCGGCCGCGAGCGCCACCTTCTGCCCGTGCTCGTCCATCCCCATGACGAAATGCACTGCGTCTCCCCGCAGGCGGCGGTACCGGACGACGCAGTCGGCGCCGACCTTCTCGAGCGTGTGGCCGAGATGCGGATCACCGTTGGCGTAGTCGATTGCGGTGGTGAGATAGAACTTGGGCACTCAGGACTCCGCGGGCGGCGGGCCACCCTCTGGGCGGGGCCCCTTGCGCTTGCGGCGGCGGCGTTTGCGACTGCGTTCGGGCTCGGCGTCGGGATTGTCACCTTGAGGCGGCAGCGCCGCCGATTGGACCGGGCTCCGGATGGGCTCTGTCCCTTCGCCGCGCTCAGGGTGACTGGTCGGGCGGGGCTCCGCCCCTTCGCTTTGCTCAGGGTGTTTTGTCGGGTGCGGCGCCGTCCCTTCGCTGCGTTCAGGGTGACTGAGGGGGTGCTCAGGTTGGCCGCCAGGCCGCGGCCCGCGCGCTTCCGGCGGGGGCTCGCCCAGGCGCTCGAGTTCTTCTCGGAGCTCGACCAGCGTCACGATGCGCGGGCCCTGCTCGTCGCTTCGGAGGAAGACCCGCTCGCGGAAAATATCCACCGCGACGACACGCTCCGCCCCGCGATCGGTGCGCAGCGTTTTTCCTTCCTTGGGAAATCGCTTGCGTGACGCGACGTAAAACTCGTGCTCGTACTTGAGGCAGCAGAGCAGGCGCCCGCAGCCGCCGGAGATCTGCGCCGGATTGAGCGAAAGGTGTTGATCCTTCGCGAGGGCGAGGCTGACCGGCCCGAGCGTCGTGAGCCAGGAGGAGCAGCAGAACTCTTTCCCGCAGCGACCGACTCCGCCGAGGCGCGCCGCCTCGTCCCGGGCCCCGATCTGCCGGAGATCGATCCGGGTATGCAGCGCCGCCGCGAGGTCCCGGACCAGCTCCCGGAAGTCGACCCGCTTCTCGGCCGTGAAATACACGGTGAGCTTCTTGCGGTCCCATTGCCACTCGGCATCGCTGACCTTCATGTCGAGCTGCCGGGTCCGCACCTTGTCGAGCACGGTGCGCCGGGTGTCCTCCTCGCTGCGGCGCAGGTCGTTCGCGGTTCGGATTTCTTCCTGCGTAGCGCGGCGCACGATCGTCTGCTCGGGAATCTTCACCTCGCCGACGGCGCACCCGCTGCAGCTGCTCGCGCACTTCTTCGTGGCCGTTTCCCCGACGGCCGAGACCCGGCCGAGGTCGAGGCCGCGCTCCACCGGCACGATGACCGCCTCCGACATCCGGAGCGCCTCGTTGTCGTCGGTCCAGAGGAAGTAATCCTTCCGGTTGCCTTTGAATCGAACTTCGACGGTGGTGGGCATCAGGCTTCGGTATACACCCCCATGCCGGCGTACTTCTCGGCGCGCCGGCGCACGAGCTTTTCGGGACGGGTCTTCCGGAGCTCGGTGACGTGCCGGATCAGGCAGTCGCGGAGCGCCTCGCCCGCCGCATCGGGGTCCTGATGGGCGCCGCCGAGAGGCTCGGAAATGATTTCGTCGATGACTTTGAACTGCAGGAGGTCGTTTGGAGTGAGCCGGAGCGCCTCCGCGGCCCGCTCCCGCTGGCTCGCGTCCTTCCACAGAATCGCAGCGCAGCCCTCGGGGGAGATCACCGAGTATACTGAGTTCTCGAACATGAGGACGCGGTCCGCCACGCCCAGGGCGAGCGCGCCGCCCGAGCCGCCCTCGCCGATCACGACGGCCACGACCGGCGTCTGGAGCATCGCCATTTCGAGAATGTTGGTTGCGAGCGCCTCCGACTGGCCCCGCTCCTCGGCGCCGAGTCCCGGATAGGCGCCGGGCGTGTCGATGAGCGTGATCACCGGCGCATGGAACCGGGCCGCGAGCTGCATCAGGCGGAGCGCCTTCCGGTAGCCCTCGGGATGCGGCATCCCGAAGTTCCTTCGAATGTTCTCCCGGGTATCGCGGCCCTTCTGATGGCCGATGACCATGACCGAGGCTCCGGCCAGCCGGGCCCACCCTCCGACGATCGCGAGGTCATCCCGGTACAGGCGGTCGCCATGCATCTCGACGAAATCGGTGAAAATCGTGCCGAGGTAGTCGAGGGTGTACGGACGCCGCGGATGCCGCGCCACGCTGACCCGCTGCATGGGAGTGAGGTTGCGGTAGATGTTTTCGCGCAGCGCGTCGAGTTTGGCCTGGAGTGTCGTGAGCTCTTCGGCGACGTCGATTTGGCGCTCTTCGCCCACTCGCTTGAGCTCGTCGATCTGCCGCTCGAGCTCCAGGAGCGGCTTCTCGAAGTCCAGCGTGTACACGTTGGCCATCCGGTCACCCCACCTTGACGAAGCGGACCGCGTCCGCGCCGAGGAGATCCCGCAGGGCATGCACCACGTCCTCACCGGGCTCCACCCGGAGGCGGCGAGCCCGGAGGCGGGCGGCCTCGCCATTGCCGTCGGACCATTCAATATAGACCGGCGCGGGGCCCGGATGACCGGCACAGAGCGCTGCGGCGGAGCGGAGGACGTCGCTGGTCGGGGCGCCGGGAGCGCTCCAGCGCAGGACGATCCCGACCGCGCCGGAGGGCCGGAGCTCGGCGAGGGGCCGGGCCGTCTCCACCACGAACGGCGCCCGGTCCTCTCCCCGGTCGCGCGTACTGTACCCCCCGGTCAGCAGGACCGCGGCATCCTCGATGAGCACCTGATTGAGCCGGGCCCAGCTCTCCGGAAAGACGATCGCTTCGGCGCTGCCGTGAAAGTCCTCCAGGATGACGCGCGCGTATTCCTTGCCCGTCTTCTTGGAGAGCTGCCGTTTGACGCCGGTGACGACGACCGCGACGGTGACCTGGTGCTCGGTCCATTCGTGCAGCGTGGCGGTCGTCCGGGTGCCGAAGAGCTCGACCTCGGTCCGGAACGGCTCCAGCGGATGGCCCGAGATGAAGAAGCCGATGACTTCCTTTTCCCGGGTCAACCGCTCCGTCTCCGGCCAATCCGGCACGTCGGGGAGCGCCGGCGGCCGGTGGGGCGCGGCCGACGACTCGCCGAACAGCGAAGCTTGTCCCGCCTCCCGCTCCTGTTGCGTGAGCTGTGCTTCACCGAGCACGGCATCCAGCGCGGCCATGAGCTGGCTCCGGTACCCGCCCAGGGAATCGCACGCTCCGGCGGCGATGAGGGACTCGAGAACCCGCTTGTTGCAGAGGCGGAAGTCAATCCGGTCGACCAGGTCCGCAAGGTCCTTGAAGGCGCCGCTCGCACGCCCCGCGATGATCGAGTCGATCGCGCCCCGGCCCACGTTTCGCACCGCGCCGAGGCCGAAGCGGATGCGCGAGTCGCTGACGACGGTGAACTTGAATCCCGATTCGTTGACGTCGGGCCGGAGGACATCGAGCCCGAGCTCCCGCGCTTCGTTGATGTACTGAACCACCTTGTCGGTGTTGCCGATCTCCGAGGAGAGGAGTGCCGCCATGAACTCGGCCGGGTGGTACGTCTTGAGCCAGGCGGTCTGGTAGGAAAGGACCGAGTAGGCCACCGCGTGCGATTTGTTGAAGCCGTAGCGGCCGAAGGTCTCGATCTGCGCGGCGATGTCCGCGGCGAGCCTTTTCTGGTGGCCCTTGGCCACCGCCCGCTCGACGAACTTCCCCAGCTCCTTCCGGATCAGCTCCGCGTCCTTCTTGCCGACCGCCTTCCGGAGCACGTCGGCTTCGGCCAGCGTGAAGCCGGCCAGCACGTTCGCGATCCGCATCACCTGCTCCTGATAGGTGATGACGCCGTAAGTCGGCTCCAGGATTTCCAGGAGCGAAGGATCGGGATAGCTCACCGCCTCCAGCCCGAGCTTCCGGCGGATGAATACGGTGTGCATCCCGGCATCGAGTGGACCGGGACGGAGCAGCGCGTTCGAGGCGACCAGGTCGTCGAACCTATCGCACTTCATCTGACGGAGGGTGTCGGTCGCGAGGGCCGATTCGAACTGGAAGATCCCCGCGGTGCGGCCCTGGCGGAGGAGCTCGTACACCTTCGGGTCGTCGAGGGAGAGTCCCGCCATGTCGGGCGCCGTGCCGGTGCGCGTGGCGATCATCGCGGCCGCGTCGTGAATCACCGTCAGCGTTTTGAGGCCAAGGAGGTCCATCTTGAGCATCCCGACCTGCTCGAGCGCTCCCATCTCGTACTGGGTGATGATGGCCGTCTCGCCCTCGGCGGCCGGCCCGGACCCGCGGTTCGGCGCGGTGCACACGGGCACATATTCCGAGAGGGGACCCGGCGCGATCACCACCCCGGCGGCGTGCACCGACGCGTGGCGGGCGATTCCCTCGATGCGCCCGCTCAGATCCACCATGCGCTGGTAGACCGGCGCGGTCCTCACGAGGTCGCGGAGCTCGTCCACCTTTTTCATCGCCTCGGGGATCGTGAGGCTGTAGGCCGGCCCCGAAGGGATCAGCTTGGTGATCCGGTCGGCCTCACCGGGCGGGATCTTGAGCACCCGGGCGACGTCCTTTATGGCGGCCCGGGCTTTCATGGTGCCGAAGGTGATGATCTGACCCACGCTGTCCCGGCCGTAGCGCCCCCGCACGTACTCGATCACCTCGGCGCGCCGCTCGAAGCAGAAGTCCACGTCGATGTCGGGCATCGACACGCGCTCCGGATTCAGGAAGCGCTCAAAGAGGAGGTCGAACCGCAGCGGGTCGACGTCGGTGATCCGGAGGGCGTACGCCACCAGCGAGCCGGCGGCGGAACCGCGGCCCGGACCGACCGGAATGCCACGATCGCGCGCGGCCCGAATGAAATCTTCGACGATCAGGAAATATCCAGCGTATCCGGCCTTGGTGATGACCTCGAGCTCGTAGGCGAGGCGCGCCTCGACGACGGCGGAGAGAGGATCCCCGTACCGCGCGCGGGCGCCCGTGGACGCGAGATCCAGGAGCAGGGAGTTTTCATCGGGGTACGCCGGCGGCAGCGGGAAGCTCGGGAGGTAGTAGCGCTTCTCGAAATCGAACTCGCAGAGCGCCGCCACGCTTGCAGTATTGTCGATCGCTTCCGGATGGCCGGGAAAGAGCGCCCGCATCTCCGCTTCGCTCTTCACGTAGGATTCCTGTCCCGTGAAGCGGAAGCGCTTGGGGTCGTCGAGGTCCGCCCCGGTGCCGATGGCCAGCAGCACGTCGTGCGCCTCGGCATCTTCCCGCCGGAGATAGTGGGCGTCGTTGGTAGCCACGACTCCGATCCCAAGCTCCTCCCCGAGCCGCAGCATCCCTTCCGTCACCAGCTTCTCCTCGGCGATGCCGTGATCCTGGATCTCGAGCCAGAATCCGTCCTTGCCATAGAGCTTCGCAAACCACTCGGCGGAGGCGCGGGCCTCCGCATAGCGTCCTTGGCGCAGCGCGTGAGCCACCTCGCCCGACAGACAGGCGGCGAGGCAGATGATGCCTTCCGAATACTTCTCCAGTGTGGCCTTGTCGACGCGAGGCCGCCGGTAGAACCCCTCGGTGTACCCGATCGACGAGAGCCGGATCAGGTTGCGGTAGCCGGCCTGGTTCCGCGCCAGTAGCACCAGATGGCTGTAGTGCGCCGGAGCGTTGGCCGGTTTCTGGGTGGCGCGACGGTCGCCGTAGGCCAGATAGGCTTCGAATCCAAGGATGGGGCGGAGCTGCTTCGCCTTGGCTTCGGAGTAGAAGCTCCACGCGGCGTGCAGATTCCCGTGATCGGTAACGGCCAGACTGTCCATGCCGAGCTTCTGCACGTGGCCGACGAGCTCCGGAATCCGGTTCGCTCCGTCGAGGAGAGAGTATTCACTGTGGGTGTGGAGATGTACGAACGCCATGCAGGTGACCTGTACCTCTGGGGGGACCCGTGCGGCCAGCGGGCCACGAGCGGGGACCGGAGATACGGTTTGGGTGGTGCAGCAGGAAGCCGCGCCGCGCGTCTCCCTCGCATTGTCACGCAGGGTCCGGCGCTGGCGAGGGGAAGCTACCGGGCCGCAGGATGATTGTCAAAAGTCGTTGGGAGGACTTACCTTGGGCGCTGGATGCTGGACGGCTGGATGCTGGAAACAGCCCCGCAAACAGCATCCAGGCACCAGCATCCAGCAACCAGCATCCAGGAACCAGCCGCCAACCATGATCGTTCTCCGATGCCACGTGCTCTGGCTCGCCCTGGCCGCGGTCGCCGCCGGGTGCGGTGGCAATCCGATCACGCCGCCCCCACCGCCCCCACCGCCCCCACCGTCCGGAACACCGAGCGTCGTCTGCGCCTCGAAAACCACAACGCAGCTCTCCATCGGGCAGCACGTCATCATCAACCCCAACAACACATCCGGCTGTTTGCGATTCCCCGCTGCGGGAGCGACTGGCGCGGAACACCTCGTGGTGGTGGCGTCGACGACCGGATCCCTCTCGTCCTCGGGGATTCAGGGGGCCTATATGCTGAGGGCCAGCTCCCCGGCGAGTGCCTCGGCCGGTCAGTCGGCGGCAGCAACGCAGGTGGTGACGCCGCGGCGCCGATCGGTTGCCGCGGAGTTCGACGCGATGCTGCGAGAGCGGGAGCGGGAGCTGGCATCGGCGGGAGCGGTCCCCGCGGCCCCGCCTCTGGGGGACGCCGTCGCGGCGCCACCCGTCGTGGGGGAAGTCAAGAGCTTCAAGGTCTGCACCAATCTGCAGTGCAGCGCGTTCGGGACGGTGACGGCGACCGCCCGCTTCGTGGGACAGCGTGTCGCGGTCTTCATCGACAACGACGTTCCGCAGAATGATCCCCTGCAGCCGGCTGACGCCGCCGAGCTGGGCACGGCGTTCGACACCCACCATTACCCGATCGACACGACGGCGTTTGGCCGGGAATCCGACCTCGACCTGAACGGCGTTGTCATCATTCTGATGACGGACGCCGTGAACGCTCTCACCCCCGATTGCACCAACGGGCGAGTGGTCGGGTATTTCTACGGAGGCGATCTCCTCACGGGGCCCAACTCGAACAACGGCGAGGTGTTCTACACCCTGGTGCCCGCCCCCTCGACGAGCAGCTGCACGGCCATCACCAAGCGCCAGGCCGTCAACAACCTCAAGCCGACGCTGATCCACGAATTCCAGCACATGATCAGCTTCAACCAGCACGTGCTGCTGCGGGGCGGCAATTCGGAAGAGACCTGGCTCAACGAGGGGTTGTCGCACTTCGCGGAAGAGCTGGGCGGGAGACTGATTCCCAACTCCGAGTGCATGCCCAGCTTTACGTCCTGCCGGAGCCAATACACCAGCGGCGACATCCTCGACTCATACGACTACGTCAAGGATACCGAGACCCATTTCCTCGTTTTCCCGACTTCCTCGGGAGGGACCCTCGAGGAGCGGGGGGCGGCGTGGCTCCTCGTGCGCTGGATTGCCGACCAGTTCGCCGTCGACACAATTCTCGGGACCGATCTAACTCGCGCGCTGGTGCGGACGTCCCTTGTTGGCGCTTCGAATATCCAGTCGGTCACGGGCACCACGCTGGCGACGCTGGTGCCGCAATGGCTGATGGCGGTCTACCTCGACGACGGTCCGGACCTTCCCGAAGAGCCGACCGGACGGCTGCGTTACAAGAGCTGGGGCCTTCGCGCTATCTGGACCAATCCGCTCAATCAAGCCCCTGAGGGGCCGTTCAACGGATTCCCGCTCACGCCGCTGCTCGTGGGCGGAAGCTTTTCCCGTTCCGGGACGCTGCGGGGGGGCTCGGGACGCCACTTCCTCGTCGTTCAGCAGGCCAATGGTCCGGCGATCGATATGCTCGCGGTCCGCACCACAGCCAACGACCTGATCGACGCCCTGCTGCAACCTCGCCTCGGAGTGGTGAGGATCCGCTGACGATGCGCCGGCGCGGTGGCGCCCTTCTGCTCGCGGCACTCCTGCCCGCCGCGCTTCCGGCCCAATCCGTCCCGGTGCCTGTGATCCTCGGGTTTCCGACCAGCGTCCAGGCGGCGGGCCTCGCGGGAGCCGGGGTCGCGCTTCCGGGTTATGCGGGCGCGCTGTTCGTCAATCCTGCCGGAATCGCGCCGATTCGGGTGCTGAGCGTCGAAGCGGGGTTTTCGCGGACTCCCGACCGCGCGACCTACGGGATGGCGGCGGCCGCGGGCCGCGTCGGCCGATTCAACCTTGGATTCGGCTTCCGGTACCTCAGGTTTCCCGGCGAGTCGCCGACCTACGACAATCTCTCGTCGGTCGGGGCGGTCGTGTACCGGTACGGGAGCATCGCGTTCGGCGCCAGCGGCAAATATGTCTCGGTCGAGGAGCGCGATGGACCGACCACCCGGTCGCTCACCAGCGGCCTCGCGGTGCAGGTGGCATTCTTTGATATCGCCGCGCTGGCGCTGAGCCTGCAGAACCTGGGACAGGCCCGCCTCAGCGGCGGCGGACTGAATCTTCCCGACGCTCTCCACCTCGGTTTCAGCCTGAATCTGCTGGACACCTATTCGAACGGCCGTCTGCTCGCCACGATCGAGAGTGTCTGGTCGGAGCAGGACCGTGGCCGCACCGTGCTCGGGCTCGAAGCCGGCGCCGCGATCCGCGGTCTCGGCATCGTCGCCCGCATCGGCAGCGGACGGCAGCCGGGTCTGGCCGGCGGCCTCCTCTCCAACACCACCTTTGGGGCGAGTCTCCTCCTCGGCCGCGCCCGGATCGATTACGCCTTCCAGCGCCGGAGCGCGATCGGCCGGGACGTGCACCTGGCCGGCATGCGCTGGACGCCGTGACCCGGCGGAAGGTCTTCATGGGAATCCTCATTACCGCGGTCGCGCTGATCCTGGGGTACGGTACCGCGTACATCGCGAGTGAAGACGTGCGCTACCTCACGCGGGCAGGCATCGAGCAAACCGCTATTCTCGAAAAGCGGAAGCCGATCGAGCGGCTGGTGAACGACTCCTCGGTACCGGCCGAGACGCGGGCCTACCTCGCCCTCGTGCTCGCCGTGCGGACCCGCGCAGCGGAACTCGGTCTGGATGCCGGCGAGACCTTTACGACCTATGCCGACATCGGGAGGGATACGCTCCTGCTGGTGCTCTCCGCGTCCCCCAGGAACTGCATCTGCCCGCACATATGGAAGTACCCGATCGTGGGACGGGTTCCCTACAAGGGCTTCTTCGACGTCGAGATGGCGCGGCGCGAGGCGGACAAGTTCGCGAGCCGTGGATTCGACATCTCGCTCCGGCCAGCCGCGGCCTACTCGACCCTCGGGTGGTTCGAAGATCCTCTCCTCTCCACGTCCATGGTGCGGGACTCGGTCGAGCTCGCGGGATTGGTGTTCCACGAGATTGCGCACAACAGCCTCTACGTGAAGAGCGCCACGCCGTTCAACGAGAGCTTCGCGCAGCTGGTGGGGTACCGCTCCGCGGAGGAGTTCTTCCGCGGTCGGGGCGACAGCGCGCTCGCCGATCGGGCTCGCGACCGCTGGTACGATGAAATTGTCCTCGGCGAGTTCTACGATGCGCTGCTCACGCGGCTTGAAGCGTTCTACGCCGGAAAACCGACAGCGGACTCGCTCGAAGCCGGACGGACCGCGATCGCCAAGTGGTCGCGCGAGCAGCTCGAAGGACCCTTCGGCGCCCGGTTTCGCACTGTTCGGGTGGGGCGCCTCGCCGAGCGTCCGATCAACAATGCGACCCTCGTGGGCGTCCGGATCTACCGCACGCACCTCGACTGGTTCGATCGCTGGCATGCGGACCACGGCAGCTCGGTGCAGGCGAGTGTCGCGGCGCTCAAGGCGTTGATGCGGGGTGTCACCGGCGACAGCGCATTTGTCCGGCTGCAGCGGGCGCTTGCGGACTCGGGCGGGGGGTGAGCGGGGGAAGTATCTTGGGACTTCCTGATGATGGCCGGCAGCCCTCAGCCGTCAGCCATCAGAGTCGTCAGCCCTGAATCCTCAATCCTGAATCCTGAATCCTATGTCCCGCGACGACCAGCTCTCCCGCCTCAACGAATTCCTCGCCATCCCGAGCATCAGCACGCTCCCCGCGCATCGGGATGACTGCCGCCGTGCCGCCTCCTGGCTCATGGAGCAGTTCCGCTCGCTCGGCTGCCCGGTGGTTGAGCTGCTGGAGGGCGAAGGCCATCCGGTGGTGTGGGCCGAGAGCCCGCGAGTTCCGGGGAAGCCGACAGTGCTGTGCTACGGGCACTATGACGTGCAGCCGGTCGATCCGCTCACGGAGTGGGTCTCCCCGCCCTTCGAGCCGACCGTCCGTGACGGCAACCTCTTCGCCCGCGGCGCGGTGGATGACAAGGGCCAGGTCTTCACGCTGCTCGAGGCCTACCGCGCGGTACTCGACGAGGGCGGGATGCCTCCGCTCAACGTGCACTTCATCATCGAGGGGGAGGAGGAATGCGGCGGGCGGGTGATCTTCGACCGGTTGCGCGCGGAGCCGGAGCGCACGGCGGTGGATGCGGTGGTCGTCGCCGACATGGGATACTATGCGCCCGGCATTCCGGCGGTGTACACCGGGCTCCGGGGCCTCTGCTACGCGGAGATCCACGTCCGGACGCTGCGGCGGGACCTTCACTCGGGGAGCTACGGCGGGGCTGCGCCGAACGCGCTCGAAACGCTGGTGCGGCTGCTCGCGGATCTCAAGAGTCGCTCGGGGCGGATCAACATTCCGAAGCTGGACAAGGCAGTCGAGCCGCCGAGCAAAACCGAGCTCAAGGCGTGGAAGTCGCTTCCATTCGACGAGGTGCGGTTCCTGGAGGAGGAAGTCACCGGCCGGGCGCTGACGGGGCTCAAGAAGCACTCGGTGCTGGAGCGGGTGTGGGCGCTCCCCACCTTCGAGATTCACGGGATCCGCGGAGGCTTTTCCGGTGAAGGCGCCAAAACCGTCATCCCCGCCCAGGCCATGGCGAAAGTGAGCCTTCGGCTGGTGCCGAATCAGGGGTTCCAGAAGGTCGGGAAATGGCTGACCCGCGCGGTCGCGAAGCTCGCGCCGGACTATGCCGACGTCGAAGTGAAGCTGCTCCACGGCGGGGATCCGGTCCGGTGTGACGTGAGCCATCCCGCCTTCTCCGTGCTGGATGAGGCGTTCGAGGCGGTGGTGGGCCGACGGACCGTTTCGGTTCGCGCCGGCGGATCGATCCCGGTGGTTCCGGAGCTTCAGCGCGGTGGCGCGCCGGTGCTGCTCACCGGGATCGGATTGCCGGACGATGGGCTGCACTCACCGAACGAGAAGGTGGCGCTGCAGCAGATCTGGGATGGGATTGAAGTCTTCGGGAACTTTTTTCGGGGGTTCGCTGAAAAGGGAGGAGCGAAGAGCGAGTAGCGAAGCGGCAGTATCTTCGCGCTTCGCTACTCGCTATTTCCTTCGGGGGGATTCACCCGCTTCTGCCCTCCCGAATATCGTGCCTCGGTGCGCGCATGCAGCTCATCCACTCCGATCAGCGCCCGCACCGAGGCGATGATCCCCGCCACGACATCATCGGCCCAGTAGGGATCGGGGCGCTGTTCGGTAGGAAGATTTCCCGCCTTGCCCTCGAGGAACTGGATGGCCGTCGCAATCCATTGCGCCTGGGCTCCGGCATTTATCGACCATGAGCCGGTGGCCCGAAGCTCGATGTCCGCGAGTTCCTGCAGGAGCTGTTCGATTCCATCGGTGACCGGCTTGGCCCGCAATCGCTCGGCGGTCAATGTCAGGATGGTGGCGCGCTCGGTTTCCTGCGGCTCGGGGAGCGGGGCGAGGTAGTGGCGCTGATCGGCGACCATCTCCGCCAGCCGGACGCACACCGCGCGGATGGCCGGCGTCAGCGCGGGCGGGACGTCCTTCGCCCAACTCGCTGCGGCGCGCAGAATATCCCCGACCTCGGCGTCGGCGTGCTCCTCGAGTTTGGCACGATCCAGCGGTTCCGCCATGCCAGCGAAGATAATAGGGCGTCCTAGCGCCGGGGCCCCCGCCGCATCCGGGCCAGATCGGGCCGCCATGCTCCGGTGACTTCGGACCAGGTGAGGGAGAGCGACCGCACTACCAGACCGGTGACAGTGAAGCGCCAGGTCGCTGTATCGATGGCCGGGACGTGTCCGGAATGCAGCACCGGCCATTTCCGGGTGAGGATCTGGCCGGGAGGGAGGCGGGCCATACTGTCACCCTGAGCGCGAGGGGGGCGGGCTCGGCTCCGATGTCACCCTGAGCGAAGCGAAGGGTCGGCGCTCAATCTGACGTTCGAATACTTCACCGAACGCCCCGACGACCGCGTCCCGTGTCCGGTCCCAGGGCTCGACCAGCACCGGACGCTCCCGTGCGACGCTGGTCATCGTGACGCCGGCGAGCCCGCAGGGAACGATCAGGTCGAAGAGGGAGAGATCGGTGGTGACGTTGAGCGCGAAGCCGTGGAAGGTCACCCATTGCTTCACGTGGATGCCGATGCTCGCGATCTTCCTTCCGCTGGTCCAAACGCCGGTGCGGCCCGGATCCCGCTCCGCCGCGATCCCTAGCGTGTCCAGCCCGCGAATCAGAACGCCCTCGAGCTGCCGCAGGTACCAATGGAGATCCCGCCGCCAGCCCGTGAGATCGAGAATCGGATATCCGACGAGCTGACCGGGGGCGTGCAGCGTCACGTCGCCGCCCCGCTCCACGTCAAACACCTCGAGTCCCTTCGCCTGGAGCTGGGCCATCGGGAGCGGCAGGCTGGTGTCGCGCGTCCCGCGGCCGAGCGTCACCACCGGCTCATGCTCGACGAGGAGGAGAAGGTCCTCGGTGATCTCGCCCGCCATGCGCTGCCGGCAGAGCTGCCGCTGCAGCTCCAGGACGTCGCCGTAGCGCCGCCTGCCCAGATCCTGCACGACGATCGCTCCACTCACGTCACGCCTCGGATTCCGGAGGAGTGCCGGGCGATGAGCAAGCAGGCGAGGGCGGCCACCACCACCAGCGCGAGCAGCCCGGGACGTCCGAAGTAGCCGTGGACCGGCCAGATCAGCAGGACGGACAGGACAAAGGAGCCGAGCCCTGCGATGCTGCCCAGCATCGCCTGGCGCCAGGGATTTTGAATCGGTGCGAGGAGGAACCAGGTGGCGAACCCTGCCAAGGCGATCCCTGCCGGTGTGCCCAGGAGGAGAAGGAGTGCGTGCGGCGAGGTGAGGCTCGGTGTATCGGTGAGTGGCACGCCGGCCTTGAGCGCGTCGACGCCGAATGCTACCAACGCCTGGCAGCCCACCCCAACCGCGACGCCGAATGGGAGGGCGCGGAGCACGAGGGAGACGGGATCGGGTGGTACCGGCGGGGTCGGCATGAGGAAAAAGCTAGCCTCAGATGTGCATCACCCGTCCCATCGAGTCGAGGCACGCCTCCGCGATGGCTTCGGAGAGGGTTGGGTGCGCGTGGATGAAGAGGTCCACTTCCTCGACGGTGTATTCGTTCTCACGGGCCACCCCGAGCTCGTGGATCATCTCGGAGGCGTGACTCGCCACGATGTGCGCGCCGAGGATTTCGCCGTACTTCTTGTCGCGGATGATCTTGACGAAACCTTCGGTCTCCATCGACGCCCGCGCCCGGCCGTTCGCGGTGAACGGGAAGCGGCCGACCTGGTAGTCGAGTTTCTGCTCCTTGCACTGGTCTTCGGTCAGCCCGATGCTCGCGACTTCGGGATGACAGTAGGTCACGCTGGGCACGTTGTCGTACTTGATGGGGTGGGGCGTGTGGCCGGCGATCAGCTCCGCGACGAAGACGCCTTCCCGGCTCCCCTTGTGGGCGAGCATGGGGGGTCCCGCCACGTCGCCGATGCAGTAGACGCCGGCGGCCGTCGTCTCGAGGGTGGCGAGATTCACCTTCACGAAGCCACGGTCGGTCAGCTGGACTCCGGCCTCCTTGAAGCCCATGGCTTCGGTGTTCGCGGCCCGGCCCGCGGCCATCAGCACCTTGTCGACGGTGACTTTCTCGACCTTGCCGCCCGCTTCGACTTCGAGCGTGACCTCGTTGGCGCCGACCGTGGCCTTCTGGACTCTCGCACCCGCCAGCACCGTCATGCCCCGCTTGCGGTAACTCTGCGCGATGACTTCCGAGCACTCCGCGTCCTCGATCGGCAGGATGCGGGGGAGCGCCTCGATGAGGGTGATCTTGCTCCCGAACGCGTTGAAAATGTCCGCGAACTCGGAGCCCACCGCGCCGGCGCCGACGATGGCGAGCGTGGCCGGCGCTTTCTCCAGGAACAGGGCCTCGTCCGAGCTGATCACCGTGGTCTTGTTGATTTCGAGACCGATTTGCGGAATGCCCTTGACCCGCGAGCCGGTCGCGATGATCACGGCTTTCATCGCCTCGTGCACGTCGTTGCCGACCTTCACCTTCCTCCCCGGCTGCAGCACGCCCGTGCCGCGGAGCACGGTGATCTTGTGCTTCTTCATCAGAAACTCGGCGCCCTTGGAGTTCTGGTCGGCCACCTGGCGCGAGCGCCTCATCGCGACGCCGTAGTCTCCCTTGACCCCGCTCACTTCGATGCCGAGCGCCTTAGCGTCGTGGGTGATGAGGTTCAGGGCGTAGGCGCTGTGCAGCAGCGCCTTGGTCGGGATGCAGCCGATGTTGACGCAGACGCCGCCGAGCTTGTCCTTCTCGACCACGGCGGTGGCGAGGCCGAGCTGCGCGGCGCGAATGGCGCAGACGTATCCGGCCGGCCCGCCGCCGATAATGATGACATCGAATTGTGCCATGAATGACGATCCTGATAAGTGAGCGGTAAGCGGTAAGCGGTGAGCGGTGAGCGGGAGGGGCTGGGCCCCCTCACCTCTCAGCTCTCACCAAACGAGGGCCAATGGGTTCTCAAGGAGCAGTTTGAGCGTCTTCAAAAACTTCGCCCCGGTGGCGCCGTCGATGACGCGATGATCGCACGACATGGTCATCCGCATCCGGCGCCGGACCTCGACCTGGCCGTTCACGACCGCCGGAACCTGGGCGATGCTGCCGACCGCGAGAATCCCCGCCTCGGGCGGGTTGATGATCGCGGTGAAGTGCTCGATGTCGAACATGCCGAGGTTGGAGACCGAGAACGTGCTCCCGGTGTATTCCCCCGGTGTGAGCTTGCGCTCGCGTGCGCGACCGGCGAGGTCGCGCGTTTCCGCGGAGATCTGCCGGAGCGATTTGACCTGCGCGTCGCGTATCACCGGGGTGATGAGCCCGTCCTCGACGGCCACGGCCATGCCGATGTGCACCGTATTCCAGTAGCGGATGTGGTCGTCCTGCCACCAGGCGTTGCAGGCGGGATGCTGCACGAGCGCGGTCGCCACCGCCTTGAGGACGATGTCGTTGAACGACACCTTGCCCTGATCGCCGGCGGCGGCGTTGAGCCCTTCCCTCGCGTCCGCCACCCGCTCCATGTCCGCCTCCGCCGTGAGGTAGAAGGTCGGGATCGGGCCGATGGACTGCGCGAGGCGCTTCGCGATGGTTTTACGAATTTGGGTCAGCGGCGTGTCGACGAATGCGGTAAGCGGTGCGCGGTGAGTAGTGAGCGGGACTGCTCCGACCGGACGGCTCACCGCTGACCGCTCACCGCTGACCTTCTCGAGATCCCGCTTGACGATTCGCCCCTCGGGGCCCGAGCCGGATATGGCCCCGAGATCGACTCCGCGCTCACCGGCGATCTTCTTCGCGAGGGGGGAGGCTTTCACCCGGCCGGACTGCTGGACGGCTGGAGAAGCGGGCGGTTGGGCGGTAGGGCGGTTGGGCGGGGGGGAACTCGCTGTCGGTGCGGCAGGTCCCGCTGACCGCTCACCGCTCACCGCTGACTCGGATACCGCGGGCCCTCCCCCATCGACGCGCTCTCCCGGCTGCCCGATCCACCCGACGGCGGACGAGACCGGGACGGTGGCGCCCGCTGCGACGAGGTGCTTGAGGAGCGTGCCGGCCGAGCGCGCCACCAGCTCCATCACCGCCTTGTCGGTCTCCACCTCGGCGAGCACGTCGCCGACCGCGACCGGTTCGCCTTCCTGCTTCTTCCACTCGATGAGACGGCCCTCTTCCATGGTCGGCGAGAGGGCTTCCATCACGATTTTAGTTGCCATCAGCCCGCTGCCATGTAGAGAACCTTCTTTGCCGCCTCGACCACCTTGCCGACGTCGGCCTTGGCGGCCTTCTCGAGATGCTTGTTGTACGGCATCGGCACATCGGCGCCGGTGACCCGGAGGACCGGCGCGTCGAGCGCGTCGAATGCTTCCCGCTGGATCAGATCCACCACCTGGGCGCCTACGCCCGCGAACGGCCAGCCTTCTTCGGCGACGACGCACCGGTTGGTCCGTGTCACCGAGTTCAGAATGGTTTCGGTATCGAGCGGCCGGATGGTGCGGAGATCGATGACTTCCGCGTTCACGCCGAGCTCGGCCAGCTGGTCCGCAGCTCTGAGCGCCACCGACACCGTCTTCGAATGACAGATGAGGGTGACATCGCTTCCCGCCCGCTTGACCTCCGCTTTGCCGATCGGCACGACATGCTCCCCCTCGGGCACCTCGCCCTTCAGGTTGTAGAGCATCTCGCCTTCGAGGAAGATCACCGGATCATCATCGCGGACCGAGCTCTTGAGGAGTCCCTTGGCATCCGCCGCCGTCGCCGGCGCCACAACCTTGAGTCCGGGGATGTGCGCGTACCAGCTCTCGAAGGCCTGGGAGTGCTGCGCGCCGAGCTGGAGCGCCGCCCCGCTCGGACCGCGGAAGACGATCGGCACGCTGAACTGTCCCCCCGACATGTAGCGCATCTTGGCAGCCGCATTGACGATCTGGTCGATCGCGAGCAGAGCGAAGTTCCAGGTCATCATCTCGATGACCGGACGCAGCCCCACCATCGCCGCTCCAACGCCGATGCCGGCAAATCCGAGCTCGGCGATCGGCGTATCCACGATCCGCCTGGGGCCGAACTCCTTGAGGAGCCCGCGGCTGACTTTGTAGGCGCCGTCATACTCCGCCACTTCCTCGCCCATGAGGAAGACGCGGTCGTCGCGCTGCATCTCCTCGCGGAGCGCCTGGTTCAGGGCATCTCTGTACGTAAGCAGGGTCATAGAGAAGCGAGTGGCGAAGCGCGAAGCGCGAAGAGGGGACCGCTCATGCGGTGTTCCCTCCTCGCTCTTCGCTACTCGCTACTCCCTGTGCGTAGACGTCAGCATACAGCGCGGACGCCTCGGGATCGGGGGACTCTTCGGCAAAGGTGTAGGCGTCATCCACTTCGGCCTTCACCTCGGCTTCGAGCGCGGACCAGCGGGCGTCGTCGAGCGTCCCGTCGGCGCGCATCCGCTCCGCGAGCACCTTTATCGGGTCGCGGCGGCGGTACTCCTCCACCTCGTCCTTGGTGCGATAGGTGCCGTGCGCCGCATCGGACATCGAGTGGCCGACGAAGCGATAGGTGCGAATCTCGAGGAGGGTGGGCTTGGATTCGGTGCGGGCGCGGGCCACGGCGCGGTCCATCGCCTCGCGAACTACCAGCACGTCCTGCCCGTCCACCGCTTCGGCGGGCATGTCGTAGGCGTTGCCGCGCACCGACAGACTCTTCACCGCGCTGGCGCGCGCAACGGCGGTGCCCATGCCGTAGCCGTTGTTCTCGCAGATGAACACCGCGGGAAGGCCCCACAGCGATGCCATATTCAGTGTCTCGTGGAAGGCGCCGATGTTGGCGGCGGCCTCGCCGAAGTAGCAGACGCTCACCTGGTTGCCGCCCCGGTACCTGATCGCGAAGGCCGCGCCCGCCGCGATGGGAATGTGGCTCCCGACGATGCCGTGCCCGCCGAGAAAGCCGAGCCCGGCGTCGAAGAGATGCATCGATCCACCCTTGCCGTGCGAGCACCCGGTCGCCTTCCCGAACAATTCCGCCATCACCGCTCGCGAGGTCATGCCGCGCGCGAGGGCCTGGCCGTGATCGCGATAGGCGGTGGTGATGTAATCATCGGGCCGGAGCGCGGCGATGCTCCCGACCGCCACCGCCTCCTGCCCGATATACAGGTGACAGAAGCCGCCGACCTTTCCGAGACTGTAGGCCTCGCCGGCTTTTTCCTCGAAGTGCCGGATGAGCAGCATTTGCCGGAGATAGTGCCGGTGCAGCTCCGCGGTGTCGGCGTTGCCGCTCTTGCGTTCCGGTCGGGTCGACGTGGCCATCAGGCGGACCTTGACTCGGCGGGAATCGGGCGCGCGGATCGCGCCTGCTCCCAGGCGTGATAGGACGAGCGGGTCAGCGGGCTCGCCTGAACGTGGGTGAATCCCATGGCGCGTCCGATGCTTCCCAGCTCGTCGAACTCTTCGGGCGTGTAGAACCGTGCGACGGGAAGGTGGCCGTCGGAGGGCCTGAGGTACTGGCCGAGGGTGAGGATGTTGACGTCGCTGTTGCGGAGGTCGCGCATCGCCACGAGCAGCTCGTCCCATTCTTCGCCCAGCCCGAGGATGATCCCCGACTTGGTGAGGCCATCGGGCACGAGGCGGCGTGCCCGGACGAGGAGCTCCAGCGCGCGATCGTAGCGGCCACCGGGCCGGGCCTGGCGATAGAGTCGCTCGACCGTTTCCAGATTGTGATTGAGGATCGCCGGCCGCGCCTCCATGACGATCGCGAGCGCGGTCTCCGAGCCCTTGAAATCCGGTATCAGCACTTCGACGGTGCTGTCGGGGAGGCGCTTTCGGATTTCTGTGACGCAGCCGGCAAAGGCCTCCGCGCCACCGTTGGGCAAATCATCCCGGTCCACCGAGGTGATCACGACGTGCTGCAGACCAATCGCTTCGACCGCCTCGGCCAGACGGATCGGCTCGAGGGGATCAAACGCCTTCGGGGTGCCATGGGAGACCGCGCAGTAGGCGCAATTCCTGGTGCAGACGTCGCCCAGGATCATGAAGGTGGCGGCCTGGTGCTCCCAGCATTCGCCGATGTTGGGGCAGCGCGCCTCTTCGCATACGGTGTGGAGGTCGCGCTCCCGCATCAGCTGCTTCAGCCGGATGTAATTCTCACCCCCCGGAGCCTTCACCTTGATCCAGGGAGGCTTCCGGGCAGGTGACGAAGGAACCGGGATGGGACGGTTCGATTCGAGGACCGGCAGTGAGCGAGTGAGCTGGACCAGCGGTGCCGCCAAGACGTTTCCCCGGGTGGTGTGAAGCAGGGAAGAATACACCCGTTGGGAGGAAGGGTAAAGCGTTACGGGATGCGGGGTTCCGCAAGCAACCGCTGGATGATGCGGCGGTAGTCCTCGAGCTGTTTGGTGTGATGTACGCCGGTCGCGGGTCCCCGGAAGCCGGCGTACACCTCCCGGATTCGCCCGTCGCGCCCGAGAAAGAGCGTCGTCGGATACGCGGTGAAGCCCCGCAGCTGCGGAAGGCTCGCAGCGGTCTCTTCCACCACACTCGCCCCCGCGTGCAGCAGGATCCAGGGGATGCTGAACTTGTCGCGGAACCGGCGGATCTGCGGATTGTCCTTCGCCGAATCTCCGGTGACCTCGTAGCCAAGGCCCAGGATCTCGAATCCGCGCGGCCGGTACTCCCGGTAGAGGTCGAGGAGGTCCGGCGTCGCCTCGTGGCAGGTCACGCACCAGCTCCCGAAGATGTCCACCAGCACGACCTTTCCCGCGAGTCGCGAGTCGGCCTGGGAGACGGGTCGCCCCTCGAGGTCGGGAAAGTTGAAGCGAAACGGCGTGGTGGTGTCGGCCGAGGTGAGCGCGGTGGGTGCGGTGAGATGCGACGCGCCCGAGGAGCGGACAGCGATGAAGGGCGTCTGGGTGCGGAGTCCGGCGTGAAAGATTCCCCGGAGGGTATCGCCGGTCAGGCGCCCCGCGAGGAGATAGACCGACTCGCCGTCGAATCGCGCAACCGAGAAGCTGTCGGCGGTTCCGCCGCCCCAGAACAGTCCGAGATCGCCGGTGTTGGACGTCACCGCCCCTTCCAGTCCCTCGGCCCCGCCGGTGAAGTGGAGTACGCGCGGGCTTCGGCGCTGATCGGTGATATACCAGGCATCCCAGCTCCCGAGCACTGGCGCCGGCGCCTGGGTCCTCGGCCATGCGCCCCGGCTGGCGCGAAATGGAATCGACCGGGGGCCATTGCGGCCGACGTTCTGATAGACACCGATCAGCGAATCGCCTTTTCGCTCGGCGGTAATCGTTGCAGCGTAGTCCGCGATATCGAACACGACCTTGCCGCTGTTGCTGGTGACCACAGCCCGGTCGGCGCACTTGGGACCGTTACAGATCGATGCGACGAGTCCGTTGCCCTCGCGTGCGACCGAGAGCTCGAAGGGAAGCGCCCCACCCGCGATGTCCAGCACGGCGCGCCAGCGGCCCGCCATCGGAGCCTGCAGCGGTGCCGCGGCTGCGAGGAGGACCGCGGTACACAGGAAGGGGACGAGCATCGCCGTCATGGAATCGGAACCCCGAGTCCTCCACCGGCGTAGCGCTCGCCGGCCCTCACGGCAACGGAAAGCGCATTGCCACGCCAGGGGGCGGGACAGGGATAGACGGTATTGTAGGCGCAAAAGGGATTCCGCGCCCTGTTGAAGTCCAGCAGGTACCGGCCGTCGGAGCGGGGAATGAGCGAGACGAAGCGGCCGGCGGGATAGGTCGTTTTTCCCGAGGTGCCGTCCCGGAAATAGACTTCGAGCTCCGACTCATCTTCGGTGGCGCCTGGGAGGCGCATTACTCTGAGGGAGCGGCTGCCGGAACCCAGCGAGACCTCGACTGTTCCGGCATCGGTCGCTTCCACCTCGACGCCGTCGGGCGCGAGCAGGCGCTGGATACGGAATTCCGCGGGGGGGGGACGCAACCTGACCAGAAAGACGCTCTTGGCATCGTAGGGGTAGTGGAAGAGCTGCTTCTTTTTTGCCGGGGCCGGCCCGTAGACGGTGACCACGCCGCGTTCCGGGGGCCCGCTCACCAGCAGCCGCCACCCTTCGATCGTCTGCAGTCGTCCGCGGGAGAGTCCCAGCTCCCTCGATCCGGTTCGGAGGAACACCCTGCCATCGCGCTCGATCAGGCGGCTCGACGCCACACCAGCAAGCGGGATGTCGGCGCTTTCCGGTCCGAGCGTGAGCGCGGTCCCGATCGGGCTCACCACGATCGCGCGCCACGGAGAAACCGGTGCGCTGCGGAGCCAGGCGGCGAACTCCGCCCGCTCGCGCTCTACCGCGGCCCGGTCCTGCGCCAGGAGCGGAAGCGCCGGCCCGCTTCCGAGCATTAGCACGAAAAGCCACCGCGGAGTCATGCTCACCGCGAATCGGCGAGCGCGCCGTAGAGGATCAGCGTCGTCGTCGGCTGAGGGGAGCCGCCCTCCGGCTCGACGGTCTGGAGCCGCTGCTGTGCGGTAAAACTGCGTCGCTGTTTCATCGGGTGCCTCGTGGGTTGATGGTCCAACATCGCCGCCCCCGAGCCGTCCCACAACTTCCCGGAGTCCGTAATTTGTCTCATTATCCGTGAAACATTTCAGCCTTGCCTCCTTGCCTCCTTGCCTCTTACCAGCTCCAAAATCTCTCCGGCCTGAGCGCATACACCTCCTCGAGCGTCGCCTCGCCCGAGAGTAGCTGCGCGATGATGGTGCCGGTGATTCCCGCGAGCAGGATCCCGCTTCTGCCGTGGCCGGTCGCGTACCAGAGTCCTCTGAGGTCCGGTTCCCGGCCCACGATCGGCAGTCCGTCGGGCGTGCCGGGCCTGAGCCCGGACCACGCACGGAGGATTCCCGTGCCTGCCAGCGCGGGGACGAGTGACTCCGCTCGCTTCCGGATTTCGGCAACGCCCGCCTCGGTAACCTCGGAAGCGAAGCCGGCGTGCTCCATGGTGGATCCCGCGAGACCCTCCCCACTCCGGTGGAGCAGATATCCGCCGCGGCCGAAGACGATCGACGGCTTCGCCCCACGCGGCCAGGGATAGGCGACCATCTGGCCGCGGACCGGCTCGACCGATACTGGCCGCGGAAGATTCGCGATCCGGCCGCTCCACGCGCCCGCCGCAAGCACGACATGATCCGCCGGGTGCCACGCCCGGCCCTGCACTCCGTTCGCGTTGCCGTTCGAGTGGGTGAGCGAGGTGATGGTGTCCGTGACCATCTCGACCCCGAGCCGGAGGGCGTCCGCACGGAGGGCGTCGACCAGTTTCACCGGATCAACGCATCCATCCCGCGGGGCGAGCAAGCCGCCGTGGGTCGCTCCGAGCCAGGGCCAGTCTCGTCGCACTTCGTCGGGGTCGAGCCATTCACAGTGATGGCCGTGCTGCCGCTGCCAGGCCACCCGCTCCTTCAGCGCCTCGACCTCGGAATCACCGGTGGCGGCCTGGAGGATCCCGCCTTCCCAGAGTCCGATGTCGATTCCCGTCGTCTCGCGTAACTCCCCCGCCGCGTCGCGGTAGAACTCCCGCCCCGCGATCCCGAGCTCGAACATCTCGTCGCCCATTGGCGCGTCGATCTGGGGCGCGAGCATTCCGGCCGAAGCGCGCCACGCCTCGCCGGTCTCCGTCCCGCGCTCGATGAGGCGGACACGGCGCCCGCGCTGGGCGATCTGCCTCGCGCAGGCAGCGCCCACGACACCGCCTCCGACGACAACAACCTCAGGTGCAGTCGCCACTTCGGCCTCGACGAAACTTTTTGAAACGTCCGCCGTACTGTACATTGCTCCCGTCTGGTAGCAAAATCAGTCTGGCACTAATTGAAGGAAGGATACCATGGTCCGGAACGTGGTCGGGTTTGCCGGCGTGGCCCTGGTGGCCATGCTCGCGCTGAGGCTCCTGGGGGGACTCTTCGGCTTCGCGATCAGCATCATCATGATGCTGCTGTGGCTGGCCTTCTGGGGCTTTATCATTTACCTGATCCTGCGGGTGCTCAGCCCATCCACCGCGGATCGGATGCGGGAGACGATTCGGGGGAAGGGGAATAAGACCAGCTGAGGGGTCAGGGGTCAGG
>CAZHSO010000017.1:0-7629 GCA_964535105.1 uncultured Gemmatimonas sp. | reverse complement strand
CGAGCTGTGCAAATGAATAATTCTCCACCCGCCGCCTTCCCTGCGCGGCGTCAGCAACACCGTCGCTTTCCCGTCCCTCGCCCTCCCCTCCTTCACTGAAATCCAGCGATAGTCGAAGTACACCCACGCCAGGCTCTGCCGGACTTCGAGCCGGCTCGACGTGATGGCGACTTCGCCTCCGGCCTCAATGCCCGCGAATCGGGGCGGGGCATAGCGCGGAGTCCCGTTGGCCACGACGGTGGCTTCGGGATCCCACAAGGTGTCCACGGTGGTGAATTGGCGGTCGGCATCGAGCGCGGCAACCAGCACGGCGGTGATCGGCTCCTCGACGACGCTCGGGGCATAGACGGGCGGCGGGCCCGTCGGCGCGCTGGGCCGGACGCCGCAGGCTACGGCGAGAAGCAGAACGCTCAGACTATTCGGTGTCCAGCGCATCGATCACACCCCAGACGAGGAGGGGCAGGACCAGCTCGTGGTGACCGGTGATCGAGTACCCTGTTCCGGACTGTTTCGTGGGGCGCTGCACGACATTGACGCGGGGCCGGTAATGGCGGATCATGTCGAAGTCGGCCGCCAGAAAGTTGCTGGGCCGGCCCTCCGAGAGATTGCGCGCGATGGCGAGCGCCTTGAGGAACACCTCCGGCATCATCACCGCGCTTCCCCAATTGAGTATCGCGCCACCGTCGGAGATCTCGGGAAGCGATCCGGCGAGCCGGCGGAAATCGCGAAGACTGGTCTCGCCAATCGCCGCGCCATTCGCCGCGGGATGCTGGTGAATGATCTCGGCCCCCAGCGCCGCGTGCACCGTCACCGGCACGCCGTGACGCCGGCACGCCAGCAGAATCGACGCCTCCGCTCCGGGCAGCGTCCCGCGGGCCGCAAGCGCACCGGCAAGTCCTTCGCCCATCCCCTTCCCGTCGCGCGAAGCGGCGGTGATCGCCGCGTTCATCCCGGCCCCGGTTTCTTCGACCATGCCGAAGCTGCCGTCGGCAAGCCCCGCTTCCACGTCTTCGCTCGTCCCGCCGAATGCGGCGAGCTCGAAGTCATGAATCGCCGCCGCCCCGTTCATCGCGACATGGCTCACGACGCCGCGCTCCAGCCAGCGCGCGACCAGTGGGCCGAGGCCGACCTTGACGACATGTCCGCCGAGCAGGAGGACCACGCCCTTCTTCGCCCGGCACGCGGCGGCCACGTGTGCGATGACCGCGCGCAGATCACGTGCGGCGAGGATGTCCGGAAGCGAAGCGACGAATGCCCGGAAGGATCGGTCGGCTTCCGGCGCCTTTGCCATCGTGGAGGGGTCCACCTTGTTCTGCCGCCCGGTGAACGGGACGGTGCGGAGCCGCGAGACGTCGGCTTCGCGATAGGTCACGTCAGCGCGAAGCGGTTCCAGCGGTCATCTTGTCGAGCCGGAGCGTGATGTTGCCCCAGGGCTGCGCCGAACGGATCTGCACCGGAATGCGCCGCGCATCGTCGGTGATCCAGATGCGGGCGTCGGCCCGCTGGCTGAAGAGGCCGCTTTCCTTCCCGACCACCGGGTTGAGCACCAACGCCGCGACTCTCGATCCGTCGGGCAGGGTGATCGATTCCCGCTTGACCACGTTGACCACGATCGGATTCAGCTCGGGCATGAAGTGGCGCGCTAGCTTGTAGCTCCGCCCGACCACGAGCGGAGTAATCCGGATGAAATAGAGCAGGGAGGCGTCGTCGAGCGGCTCGGCCGTCGTCGGTGTCGTGGTGGTGGCCTGGCGTTGCCGGTAGTAGCCCGAGTCGGAGAAGATCTCGTACTCCCGGAAATACCGTTTGCTGTTTTCCTTGCTGTCCCGCCGGAACCGCAGGGAGTGGAAGTCGTCGAGGCTGGTCCATGACTCCAGCGTGCTCGTGATCTTGAAGACGACGGCGCCGCCGGTCAGGCCGAACTTGAAGTACCAGGCGGGGTGTCCGCGCACGGTGTCGATGCTCACCACTTCGATCGACGCCGATCCGAGTGACAGCATGCCGAGCTTCGCGGTATAGTCGAACCGCTCGCCGACGGAGAAGGGATACGTCGGGGCGGGCAACGGATTGGCGATGGCGGTCTGCAGCGCGGTGAGGACGACGGCGAGGGCGTTCACGAAGCGAGATCCTCCGTCGCGCGGGAGGGTCCCAGCCGGATACGGCGTGCTGCGCTCCAGACCTGGCGCGCCTTCGCCCACGGCTCGACCCGGCTTTCCCGCGGGCGGAGATCGTGCCGCTCCACGACCGGGACGGTCTCGATGCGCCGAGCGTGCCGGGCGGCGCGCCCGATCAGCTCGGCGTTTGCGGCCCACCCATCGGAGGCGAGACCGAGCGCGCCCGGCTGGCGCAGCGCGTTGCGGAGCGTCATGAGCCTGAAGGCGACGAACCCGCTCACGATGTCGGTGACACCTTCGACCCGAACCGCCCGGCGCAACAGCATCGGTGCGAAGCGGCGCACCAGCCGTCTGCCGCGCGAAGGCTCCCCGGCGAGAGTCGCCTCACCCACGACCATGTCGGCGCCGCTCTCGAGCCGGCGCACGAAATGGGGAAGGAATTCCGGACCGTGCGCGAAATCGGCGTGCATGAGAATCGCGCTGTCCCGCTTGGGCCGGTCGGTGCGCTCGAGGGCGGTATTCAGGAGCTCCTCCACCGACCTGGCATAACCCTGACAGGCCGCATGGCGGATGACGCTCAGCGAGAGGACGTTCGTGTACGGCTCGAGAATTTCGGCGGTCCCGTCGGTGGATCCGTCGTCCGCTACCAGGATCTGGTACTCGCGCGGAAACTCCTGGAAGACCTTGCGGATTTTCCAGAGGACGAGCCCGATCGTGGGCCCCTCATTGTGGCTTGGGATGCAGACGTAAATCATTTCAGGTCAACATTCTCCGCTATTGAACGATACACGGAAAGGACCCCTTCCGCCATCGCCGTCGCACTGAATTGCTCCACCCGATCCTGGGCTTGGCGGATGAGGGCGGCGCGGAGCCCGGCGTCGTCGAGAATGCGCGCGACCGAAGCGGCGAGCGCGTCGCCATCTCCCGGCGCGGAGAGCAGTCCCGCGCCCGATTCCAGCATCTCGGGGATACCGCCGGCCGTCGTGGCTGCGATGGGGACGTCCAGCGCCATGGCATCCAGCACCGAGGTTCCGAGGCCCTCTTCCCTCGAGCTCATGACGAAGAGATCCGCCGCGGCGATCAGGCGGAGCGGTTCCGCCACGTGGCCGAGGAGATGGACTCGGTCGCCGAGCGAGTGCGCCGCGATCAGATGCTCGAGGGCACTGCGAAGCGGGCCTTCTCCGGCGATCGCCCAATGGAGGTCCGGTTTCCCGGGCCGCAACACCGCGGCGGCACCAACCAGGGTCGCATGATCCTTGTACTCGTCCAAGGCACCCACGGCCACCGCAAGCGATGGGTCGAGCGGAAGCCCGAGCTCTCTCCGGACGTCGCCGCTCCTGGTCCGGCGCACCGCTTCCAGATCGATGCCCGAGTGCACCCGGACGATGCGCTCCGGCGCGATCCCGTCCGACACGAGAATGTTCCGCACCGCGTCGCTGATGGCGATGATCCGGACTGCGCGGCGCCAGAGCGCCGGACGACGGAGGTGGAAACCCACCCGTCGCGTGGCGAGGTAGGGCGCGCCGGTGAGCCGGCCGGCGGCGCCGGCGATGGTGAGGGAGTGGGCATCATGGGCGTGCAGCAGGGCGGGACCGCGGGCCGCCTCCACCACGGCGACCGCCAGCGCGGCGGGTGACAGGCCGGCCCGCCACCCAACGGCGCGGACCGGAACGCCGGCATCGCGGAGCCGTTCCTCGAGCGTCGTCTTTCGGCCGGTGACGACGATCTGGTCGACGTCCTTCCCGCGCGCGGCAAGGGCGCGCGCCAGGAGCAACACCTGATTTTGCCCGCCCCGCCATTCCCGCCCGGAGGCGAGGTGAATGACCCGGCGGCCGAGCTGGCTCACCGTCGCAGGGAATCAGGAAAGATGGGGCAGGTTGGGTCCTGGAAGTTGGCCAGGTCCGTCTTGAGGCCGATGAGCGGGAGATTGCGCTCGCCCGCATTGAGTGTCCCGATGCGCGGTGCACCCTGAATCGGATCGCCCTGGTAGAGCAACACGCCTTGCGCGACTCCCGCGGGGCTCACGATGAGCGCGCCCCAATCGACGGCGGGCGTCGCGGGAAGCGCGCCCTCGAGGCCGATGATGAGCATGGAATCGGTCCGGCCGGCCACGGCGCGGAACGCCGGTCCGAGGGCGATGCGGACGGGCAGCACGCCGGGGAGATTCGCGGGAGGCGCGGAGAGGGTCTTTCCGGGCCGGGTGAATTCTTCCAGCAGGAGACTCTGGCCGGCCACGGCGTACATGCCGCAGGCGTAGTTCCCGGCATTCTTGGAGTCGCAACCGAGCAGAACGACCAGAGTGGCGAGCGGAAGCACGAGGGCGCGGGGGGTGGCGGACATGGGCACAACGCCTCCTTGGGGGCCCTGACGTGATTCCCAAAGATACATCGGCGCTGTAACATTCGATCTCACCTGCCCTCTCTGGTCCGATGGGTCTCGACGAATTGCGCGCCCGCCTCGACAGCCTGCTTGCCAACCAGGGACTCTCCGATGACCGGCGAGCCCGGGCCTCCGGCCTGCACGGCGCGATGGTGGAGTTCAAATCCGCCCTCGCGGTGAGCCGGGAAGCGCGCGCCGCCACCGAGCGCGAGCTCGCGACGGAGCGGAAACAGCTCGAGGATGCGACCCGGCGCGGCGCACTGGCGCAGGACATCGGCGATGCCGAGACTGCGCGCATCGCTCTCGAGTTCGTGGAGCGCCATCGCGAGCGCACTCTCCTGCTGGAACGGAAGCTCTCTGTCGTCATCGACGAGATCGCCTACATGGAGCGGGAGTATGCGTCGCTGGCCGCGCAATATCAGTCGGCCCGTCACACCAGCGGTCTCTCGTCTCCCCCGCGCGAACCCGACGTGCTGAACGACCGGGAGTTCAACGCGCTCAAGGCGAGGGCCGATCGGGAAGCCGCCGAGCTGGCTGTGAAGGCGCAGCTCGAATTACTCAAGAAGAAACTCAACAAAGAGTGAGCGGTAAGCGGTGAGCGGTATGCGGGAACAGCATTTCCCGCTCACCGCTTACCGCTCACCAATTCCCGGTCACAGGCCGGTCCCTCCTGCTAAGGATATCTCTCGTGGCGAAGCCCTCCGAGACGTCGTTCTTCGGCCATCCCGCCGGCCTTTCGACGCTGTTCTTCACCGAAATGTGGGAGCGGTACTCCTACTACGGGATCCGCCCGCTGCTCGTCCTCTTCATGTCGGCGGCGATCCTCAACGGCGGCTTCGGCTTCGACCGCAGCTCGGCCTCGGCGATCGTCGGCATTTACGCGGCGTGCGTGTATCTCGCGTCGCTGCCGGGCGGATGGATCGCCGACCGCTGGCTCGGATTGCGGCGCGCGATCTGGTGGGGCGGCGTCCTCATCGCGCTGGGCCACCTCTGCATCGCGCTCTCGTCCATCTTCGCCCACACGGCGTTCTTCCTCGGCCTGGTCTTCATCGTGATGGGGACGGGGCTGCTCAAGCCGAATATCTCGGCGATCGTCGGGGATCTCTATCCCGAGGGCGGATCCCGGCGCGATGCGGGGTATTCGATCTATTACATGGGCATCAACATCGGCGCGCTCCTCGCGCCGCTCATCACCGGCCTCCTCGGCGAGCGGGTCGGCTGGCACTGGGGCTTCGGGGCCGCGGGAGTGGGCATGCTCTTCGGCCTGCTCACCTTCCGGCTTCGCGCTGCCGATACCCTCGGCTCGATCGGTCTCGCGCCGGCGACCGGACCGGAAGAACAGCGAAGAGTCAAGCTGATCGCCACGGTCGGCGTGGGGCTCATTTTCCTCCTCGTGCTCCTGGCCACCTTCGGGGTCATGCGGATCGACCCCATCTCCGTGGCCGAAAAGATGAGTGTCGTCATACTCGCGATGGCACTGCTCTACTTTGTCTACCTCTTCCTCTTCGCGGGGCTGACCGGCCACGAGAAGAAAGGGGTGGCGGTGATCGTGGTGCTCTTCCTGTTTGCCACCATCTTCTGGGCCGCCTTCGAGCAGGCACCGACCTCACTCAACCTCTTCGCGCGCGACTTCACCAACCGCATGCTCTTCGGGTGGGAAGTCCCGACGCTCTGGCTCCAGTCGGCCAATTCCCTCTTCGTCGTCCTGCTCGCTCCCGTCTTTGCCTGGCTCTGGGTGGCGCTTGGCCGAAAGGGGCACGATCTCTCCAGCCCCGGCAAGTTCAGCTTCGGCCTGCTGCTGGCCGGTCTCGGATTCCTGGTAATGGTTGCCGCCGCGAACCGGGTGATCGCCGGGGGCGGGGCGGCGGTGCGGGTGTCGATGCTCTGGCTCGCCTTCAGCTACTTCCTGCAGACGCTGGGCGAGCTGTCGCTCAGTCCGGTGGGTTTGAGCTCGATGACCAAGCTCGCGCCGCGCAAGTTCGTGGGACAGATGATGGGCGTGTGGTTCATGGCGTCGGCGCTGGGCAATCTGATCGCCGGCCTGGTCGGCGGCCACGTCGATCCGGAGAACCTGCAGCAGATGCCGCAGCTCTTCCAGCGCACCGCGTTCTCGCTCTTCATCGCCGCGGCCGTGCTCGGCCTGATGGTGGTGCCGATTCGGCGGATGATGGGGGAGAGGGCGAACAACTAGAGCGTGAACGGTGAACGGTAAACGGTGAACGGGAACTGCCTGTTGTCACGTAAAGGGTGACAAGCCCGTGGGGGAGACCGGCCCCTTCGCTGCGCTCAGGGTGACAATCCGAATCCTCTCACGGTCCAACCACCGCGCAAGCAATCCGCGCGCCCGAATTCCCCGTCGGGTCGGTCATTTCATCGTCCCGGTCGGCATGGACAACGAGGGCGAGACCGGTCTCTCCCAGGAACGGGCGGAGTCCCGAGCGAACCTCGGCTCCCGTGAGCTCCACCGTCTTTTCGCCCCGGCGGTCTGATCCGACGAGCAGGTTTCCAAGATCCCCCAGATGGGGGCCTTGCGGGTTGCGATGGCCGTGCCGGAAATTCCGGGGATTCAGGTGGCCGCCCGCTGACTGGAAGCCGGGGGGCTCGCACTTGCCCGCAGCATGGATGTGGAGCCCGTGCTCTCCCGGCGTCAGCCCGGCGACGCGCACGTGCACCTGGATTCGTTCACCCCGCTCCCGCAGCGTCACCTGGCCAACGTCGGCGCCCTCCGCGTTTCGCAGGGTGCTCTCGACCGGCGCGGGGGAGCCGGCGCCGCCGCTGCATCCAAGGGTTCCGAGGAAAGACGCGATTATGATTCTGATCAGCATGACGAATTCCTCCGTACCGACGGTTCAGGAGAGTTTCATCGGTAGGGCTTGTTCTTGGTCCAGATCACGATCACGCCGCACCCACCGGTTGAGACGTACTCCCCGGGTGTTTCCCCGGCGCCCCGGTATACCTCGATCCCGTAGACGTCGCGGATCGGCACCGCGGTCGCGAACGAGCGGCCCTCGATTCCGTCGATCCAGAAGCTCGGCACGCAGCCCCGGGACCGGGACATCGAGACTTGGCAATCGGTGATCTGGCAGTTCACGTATACGCCGCGCACTCCCCGGAGCGTCTCCCCAATGCTGGTGAAGCC
>CAZHSO010000016.1:26029-46429 GCA_964535105.1 uncultured Gemmatimonas sp. | reverse complement strand
GCGATCCCGAAGTCTCCCAGCAGCGCCTGGCCCTTTCGCAGGAAGATGTTCGCGGGCTTGACGTCGCGATGCACGACCCCGAGCGCGTGGGCGGCGCCGAGGGCTCCCAGGAGGTCTAGGCTCAGACGGATGGCTTCGGCCGGTGGAAGCGGCCCGCGTTGCAACCGGTCGGCGAGCGATTCCCCCTCGACGAACTCCATGACGTAGTAGAGGAGACCGTCCGCTTCACCGGCGTCGTAGATCGGAACGATGTTGGGATGGGAGAGCCGGGCGAGAATCCGGCCCTCGGCAAGAAATCGTTCGGCAGCGACCGCGGTGGCCAGCTCCGGGCGGAGAATCTTGATCGCGACGCGGCGGTCGAGCCGCCGTTGCCGTGCCTCGAACACGATTCCCATGCCACCCCAGGCCACTTCACGCTCGAGGTCGTATTCGGGCGCAAGGGCGAGCCGGCACCGCTCGATCAGCGCACTCAGATAGTCGATCCCCCCGGCGGGGCGGTCTTGCGCGCAGGGTCCGCGAGCAGCCGCTCGGTAAAGTCCACCCGCTCCGCCAGCTCTCCCACTTCGCGGCGAAGCGATTCGATCTCATCGAGCAGCTCTTGCGGCACGCCGTGGGCCAGCGCGGCCACGTCCTCCGGATCCCAAAGCGCCACCCGGCGGCCATCGCCATCCCGGAATTCGCCGCTGGCGATGGTAATCAGATCATACAAATACCAGAGGCCAAGGCCACCGAGCGTGCAGAGCTGCAGCAGACCGGTGCCGATCTTTCCCACGTAAAAGCGGTGGGCCCCGAAGACGCCAAGGGGGATGCAGAGCGCCAGGGCGACGGCGCGTGACTTGTCGGATGGGTTTGGTGCCATGGCGGGACGATACCATTGTCCCCCCAGATGTCCAGAGCCACCCTGGCGGGAACGGTTTCACGGGTTACCTTGCCGCGCCATGCGGATTGCCCTTGCCCTCGTCTGTCTCAGCGCGCTGGCCCACCCCGCGCAGGCGCAGTGGACCGCCCAGCGGTCCGGCACCGCGGCCGAGTTTCGCGGACTGCACGCCGTGAACGATCGCGTGGTCTGGGCGGCCGGCCGGAGCGGGGTCGTGGCGCGCAGCACCGACGGAGGCGCCACTTGGTCCCCCGACAGCATTCCGGGCGCGTCGAATCTTTTTCTCATCGCCATCCGGGCGGTCGATCATCGCCGCGCCTGGGCACTCGGCACGGCATTCGCCGGCCCGGCGGCGGCGCGGATCTATCGCACCGACGACGGCGGTCGAACCTGGCGTCTCCAATACGAGAACGCCACCACGGGGATTTTCTTCGACGGCATGGCGTTCTGGGACGCGAACAACGGGATCGCCTTCAGCGATCCGATCGATGGGCGATTCGTCATCATCACCACGCGCGATGGCGGAGCGCACTGGAGCCGGATCGCTCCCGAGCGGATCCCGCCGGCGCTGCCGGGTGAAGCGGCATTCGCGGCGAGCGGCACCGCGATCACCGTGCATGGGAAGAACGACGTGTGGATCGGCACCGGCGGAGGAACCCGGGCACGCGTCTTCCACTCCATCGACCGCGGGGAGAGCTGGCAGGTCTCCGAAACACCGGCCAGCGGCGGCCAGGCAAAGGGGATTTTCGGTGTGGCGTTCCGGGACGGCCGGCACGGCGTCGCGGTCGGGGGAGACTATCAGCAGCGCGAGGCCTCGCTGGAGAATCTGCTGCGGAGCGATGACGGCGGTCGCACCTGGCGGATTGGATCGAGCGCGGCCCTGGCTGGCGTGCAGTACGGCGTCGCCGTGGCCGGACCGCGCACCTTCGTCGCGACGGGACCGATCGGCAGCGCCGTCTCGACCGACGGGGGACTCACCTGGCGCCGGCTCGAAGGACCGGGCTTCAACACGGTGAGCTGCGCCGGAGGCACGTGCTGGGCTGCCGGGGTCGAGGGCCGCATTGCCCGGCTCAGACCGGTGCGCTGAGCTCCCGGCCCAGGTCGGCCACCGCGGTAACGAAGAGGTCGAAGTCATCGTGGATGCTTCGATGATTGGTGATGGCGACGCGGATTGCAAAGCGTCCGTTCAGTGATGTCGCCGACGGCACTGCGATGCCCCGCTCCTGGACCAGGATCAGCAGCTCGCGATTCAGGGCGTCGAGTTCTTCCCCCTTCCCCTCTTCCCCTTTCCCCACGTACCTCAAACACACGACGTTCAACGGCACCGGCGCCATGAGCTCCAGCTCGCTGTGCCGCTGCACCAGTCCCGCGAGATACTTTGCCTGCTCCACGTTCTGCTCGATCAGCCTCGCATACTTCGCCACCCCGTGTTCCTGAAGCAGCATCCAGACCTTGAGACCGCGGAACCCCCGCGAGAGCTCGGGTCCGAGCGTGCCGGGGTCGTGGTCGTTCGGCGCGGCGCCGCGCGCCTCGCGCGCCAGGTAGCTCGCCCTGGTCGCGAAGGGACGGCGGTGCGCGTCGCGGTCGCGAACCAGCACGCATCCGACGTCGTACGGCATGTAGAGCCACTTGTGCAGGTCGAACGCGATCGAGTCGGCGCGCTCCATTCCCGCCACCAGCGGCCGCAACCGGTCGGAGAGCGCAGCAAGCGCGCCGAACGCGCCATCGACGTGGAACCAGAGCCCTTCCCGCTCGGAGAGGTCCGCCAGCGCGGAAAGATCATCGATCGCTCCCGTGTTGACAGTGCCGGCGTTGCCGACGACGCAAAACGGCCGCTTCCCCGCCGCGCGGTCCTCGGCAATCGCCCGCTCGAGGGCGGCGAGATCGATCCGGAACTCCGCATCCACCGGAACCCGCCGGAGCGCGCGCTGGCCGAGGCCGAGGAGGCGAACCGCCTTATCCACGGAGTTGTGGGTCTCGGCGGACGCGTAGAGCACCGGTGATCCGCCGAGTGCGGCGAGTCCCTCTTCGGTGATCCTGGGATCGCGGTCGTCGCGCGCCGCCGCGAGTGCCACGAGATTGGCGACCGAGCCCCCCGTCACCAGCACACCACTCGCTTCGGCGGGATACCCCACCATCGTCTTGCACCAGTCGATCACCTGCTCTTCGACATAGGGTGCCACCTGATGACCGCCGCCGGCGTTGGTATTGATGACCGCCGTCGCGAGCTCGGCGAGCGCGCCGCTCGGGCTCCCGGTCCCGTTGACCCATCCCCAGAAGCGCGGGTGCACGTTCCCCCAGGGATACGGCAGCACCGATCGGCGGAACTCGTCCCAGCTCGCCTCGAGCCCGCGTCCTTCCTGCGGGAGCGGGCGCCGGAGTGCGGCGCGCACCTCCTCCGGCACCGGCTGCCAGACCGGCCGGTCCCGCAACGTGCGCAGCCACTCGAAGAGCTCGTCGAGCACCTGGTGGCCGTGGGCCCGGAACTCATCCCAGGATTCGGGGTCGAGGGACTCGGGCGGGCGACTGGTCATGCGAAGCTCCTCTTGCGGCGAAAGTTCGGACCGTGGAAGATACTTCCATGCTTCTCTTCGCTCTTTCATTGCTCGCCAGCCGTCCAGCCGTCCAGGTACCAGCCGTCCAGTCCGATTCTTCCCTGCGCTCCCGCGTCGCAGCCTGGCGCGCCTCCCGCGAAACGGACATCATAGGCGAGCTGACGCGCTTCCTCTCCATTCCGAACGTCGCGAGTGACTCGGTCAATATCCGGCGCAACGCGGCGCTGATCGTCGCGATGCTCGAGCGCCGCGGCGCCACGGCCCGCCTCCTCGAGTCGCCCGGGTCGCCCCCGGCGGTGTACGGCGAGCTGCTCACCCACGGCGCTGCCCAGACCGTGGTGTTCTACGCGCACTACGACGGACAGCCGGTGGATTCGGCGCGATGGGTGACCCCGCCCTGGCGGGTGGTGTTGCGTGACGGCGCCCTCACGAAAGGTGCCCGCGAAATCGCCTTCCCCATCGCGGGGGGACGCTTCGATCCCGAATGGCGACTCTACGCGCGCTCGGCAAGCGACGACAAATCTCCGATCGTCGCGATGCTCACCGCCCTCGATGCCCTGAATGCGCTCGGGCAGCGGCCGTCGGTCAACCTGAAATTCTTCTTCGAGGGAGAGGAGGAGGCCGGCTCCGCGCATCTCGGCGAGATGCTCACTCGTCACGCCGCCCTGCTCAAGGCCGACCTTTGGCTCTTCGGGGATGGGCCGGTGCACCAGAGCAGGCGGCCCAAGGTGTCGTTCGGGGTGCGCGGCGTGATGGGCGTCAATCTCACCGTGTACGGCCCTGCGCGTCCGCTGCACAGCGGTCACTACGGAAACTGGGCCCCCAATCCCAACGTGATGCTCGCCCATCTCATCACCTCGCTGCGCGACGAGGAGGGGAGAATCCTGATCGAGCGCTTCTACGATGACGTGCTTCCGTTTTCGGCGGAGCAGCGCGCCGCGCTCGCGAGGATGCCCAATATCGACGGCCAGCTGGCGGCGGATCTCCGGCTCGGCCGTACCGAAGGATCCGGTGCGGCCCTGGCGGAACAGGTCTCGAAGCCGGGGCTCAATGTCAGCGGAATGTCCGGGGGGCGCACCGGTGCCGCCTCCGCGAATGTCATCGTCCCGGAGGCCACCGCGTATATCGATTTCCGGCTGGTGCCGGACCAGCGGCCCGAGCGGGTGCGCGCGCTCCTCGAAGCGCATCTTGTCAAGCGGGGATACCACGTCGTGCACGAAGATCCCGATTCGGCGACCCGGCGCGCCCATCCGCGCATCATCAAGGTGACCGGGGACGGCGGGTATCCCGCGACCAGCACCGCACTCGACCTCCCGGTCGCGCGCGCGGTGATTCGCGCGGCGGAGGCCGCCCTCGGCGAGCCGGTGGTCGTGGAGCCGCCGCTGGGAGGAAGCCTCCCGCTATACCAGTTCAAGGAAGTGCTCGGCGCCACCCTCATCATGGTGCCGATCGTGAATCACGACAACAATCAACACGCCGAGAATGAGAACCTGCGCATCAAGAATTTGTGGGACGGGATCGAGCTGTATGCGGGATTGCTGGTGTATCTGGGGACGTTCTGGGGACAAACGCCGTGAGCGGTGAGCGGTGAGCGGGAAAACCCTCATAACCAGCCGTCCAGCCGTCCGAGCTACACACTCCCCCCTTCAGGGCGTCCCTCCCACACCGCCCGCGGAATCCCGTCGATCACCCTGTAAAAACCGAGGTCGGTTCCCGAGCGCAGCTTGGCGATGTACACGATCTGCCCCGTGTGCATGCCGAAGTGCTCGATCGCGTGATAAATTGCTTCGAGGAGGGTGACGGTTCGGCCTTGCACCTGCCGCCGCTCGCCCAGTGACGCGGGGTCGGTGGCCGCCATGACGGAGTCCGCCTCGAACACCGCCTCGGTGATGAGCGCGAGCAGCTCGATCCGGGAGAGCGGCTCCCGCCGCGCGAACTCGGCGGCGCGATCGCGGCGATCGGGCGCTCCCCCCACCCCGCTCACCACCCACTGCCGGATATTGCCGGCGAGGTGCAGCAGCAGGTTGCCGATGCTGTTCGCCGCCTCGTGGGGACGCCACCAGAGATCGGCATCCGAGAGAATGTCCACCGACCCGCGGATCTTCGGGAGATAGTGCGCGGTGAGATATTCGCGAGATTGCGCGAGAAATGCGGCGCCGTTGTCCATGGGAACTCGCTATCGGCTATCGGCTATCGGTCCGGTGAGAATGGCCGGAACGATCATGTTCATGACGGTTTCTTCCGCGGTCCTCGCGGAGATCTGCGCGACGTCGGAGGCCCACTCCCGGTGGACAGCCATCCATGTCAGGGATTCTACGATCAGGTGGGCGGCCGCAAGGTAGTCGGGCCGGGCTGGAAGGGCGCCCTCCTTGCCGCGCCGCTGGAGGTAGTCGGCTAGGCGGCGGATTCCACCCCTCCAGAATCTCCGGTAGAACACTTGGGCCACGTCAGACCAGTCGCCCCGGCACCGCTCCACCAGCTTGATCGCCCGGCGGTACCGGTGCAGCCATCGGTAAAGCTCCCGGATGATCCCTTCCACCTCACCCGCGATAGCCTCGGGTGGCGGAGATTCGGTCGCCAGCCAGAGCTGGGGAAAATGCGAGGCGTTCTGAAGGCAGCGCCACAGGGCATCTGCAACGGCGCCCTGCTCGGGGGCCGGGTGGGGGTAAGTCATCGTCCAGACGGTCGGGTCCTCCAGCGCCCGCCGGACGGCAAGGTCGAACAGCGCCTCCTTGCCCTCGGCGTACAGGTAGATCGTTCCGGGTCCGACCCGGGACCGCTCCGCAATTTGGGCAATCTTTGCAGGCCCATAGCCATGGAGAATAAAGACTTCAGTAGCCGCATCGGCTATGTGGTCTATACGGTTAGCAGCTTTGACCCTCGGCATGACTACGATAATAACTGAATCAGGTATTTATCAACAACGTACAGCAATCAGCCATCAGCCATCAGCCATCAGTTGTCGACTGTCGGTCAAGCTATCAGTCGTGCCTGGGACTGATTTTCATACAGAGCGTACGACAGCAGCCAAGACTGATGGCTGATGGCTGGTGGCTGACAGCCGCTTTAAAGCAACCCTTTCTAGCGCTCTACTGTCCCATGGCGCAGAATAGGGTCGACCCTCTAGAACCCGGGGCAAGGTGGAACTAACGAGCCTCGTCGCCCGCGTTCTGGCGGGGGATCAGGATGCCGAGCGCGAGTTGTACGACGCGCATGTGGACCGGGTATACCGGCTCGTCTACCGAATGGTACGAGACGGGGAGCTGGCGGCGGACTATACCCAGGACACCTTCATCCGGACGTTCGAGCGCCTGGCCACCTTCCGCGGCGAATCGGCGCTCTCGACCTGGATCACCTCGATCGCGATCTCGGTGGTCTACAACGGGCAGCGCAAGGTGAAGCGGCTCAGGGCACGGGAAGTCGATCTGGAGCACGCCGACCCGGTGGCGACGCCGTCGCGGCAGGCCGACCCGGACCTCAAGGTCAAGCTGGCCGCGGCCATCGAGGAATTACCGACCGGGTATCGCACCGTGTTTCTGATGCACGACGTGGAGGGGTTTACACACCTGGAGATCGGCAGCGCGCTCGGGATCCAGGAGGGAACTTCGAAGGCTCAGTTGAGCCGGGCGCGAGCGAAGCTTCGGCAGCAGTTGGCCGAGTACGCGGGAGATATGGCGTCATGATGGATGATCGGGAGGACCGCCTGGACAACCTGATCCGCGATGCGGCGCGCGACTACAACGCGCCCCCCGCGACGCCCCGGGCGGAAATGTGGGAGGCGATTCGGGCGAGCCGAGAGGCGGCGCGCACCGAGGACCGGCCTCCGGCGGTGCGGCCGGGCCGCTCGCCGCTTCGTCTCGTCTTTGCCATCGCCGCGCTGCTGGCGCTTGGCATCTCCATCGGCCGGCTGACTGTTCCGGCGCGGAGCGGCAGTGCTGCGGCGCCCGCTCAGCCGACCGTCGCCGCCGCACCCGAGGCGTCCGCGGCCGCGGCCGCGGCGGAGCAGCGCGAGCGCGGTGAAGCCGCCGCTCGCTTCGCGACCGACGATCACCTGACCCAGGTCGAAACCTTCCTGACCGAGTTCGGCACCCGGCCCGCGGCCACCGACTTCTCCGCCCAGGCGCAGGATCTCCTCACCGACACCCGTCTCCTGCTCGACTCGAAGCGGGTGGTGGACCCGAGAACCCGCAAGCTGCTCGAGGATCTCGAGCTGGTGCTGGCGCAGATCGCGACGCTCGATCCCCGCGAAAAGAACCGGAATCGCGAGCTGATCGCCGACGGTCTGGCGCAAAGTCACCTCCGAACCCGCCTCCGGAACGCGATCCCGGCGGGCTCGGCCATTCGTTTGTAAGGAGCATGATCATGTCATCGGTCCGTTACTTCGTCTTCGCCCTCTCCGCGGCTCCGGTGGGGCTACTGCACCCGCAGGCCGCCCCCACCAAAGCCACGGTGGTGGTCCGGGTTCCCGACCTCGCGTGGCTCGCCCCAGTCGTGGCCGATGCCCAGGCTCGCGCAGCGGCGGCGCTCGCCCAGGTGCGGCCCTCGCTCGACGGGCTCGGTCCCGCTATGGCTGAGGCGCGCGTCGGACTGATGCACGCCCGGGCCGCGCTGGCTACGGCGAGCGCGCGCATGGGACGCTTCGGCTCCTTCGGTTTTGCGATTGCGGGCGACGAGATCGCCGACTCGCCCCCGGCGCCGTGGGCCCAGCAGGATCCCGCCGATCAGATCTACCGGGAGGCCCGGCGCGAGCTCACCCGGGGCCGCTACGCGACCGCCGCCGGTCTCTTCGCGAGCATTTATGGCAAGCATCCCCGGTCCACCTACGCGGGCGACGCGTACTACTGGCAGGCGTACGCGCTGAGCAAGCGGGACAACGACGAATCGTTGCGGCAGGCGATTGGCGTCCTCGAGCTGCAGAAGGAAAAGGCCCGGGGCGCGAGCACGCGGCGCGACGCCGATCAGCTCCGCATTCGTATCTGCGGCGAACTGGCCCGCCGGGGAGACTCGGAGTGCGCCGCGGAAATCGCGGAAATCGCGCGCGAAGCCATGACCCCCCCGACTCCGCCGACCGCCGTCACGCCGCCGACCCCGCCGACGCCGGTCATCGGTGTCCGGAACCGGGGGCAGCGCCGGGGAGAGCGCTGTGACAACGAAGACGACACCCAGTCGGCCGCGCTCAACGCGCTCTTGCAGATGGATGGCAACAAGGCGCTGCCGATCCTGAAGAAGGTCCTTGCCCGGCGCGATGAGGGCTCGCTCTGCCTGCGCCGGAAGGCGGTGTTTCTGGTGTCCCAGCACGAAGGGCCGGAGACCGAGCGGATTCTTCTCGATGCCGCGCGCACCGACCCCGATGGCGAAGTGCGCGAGCAGGCGGTGCAGTGGCTCTCGCAAGTCGATTCGCCGGCCGCCGTCGCCGCGCTCGATTCGATCCTCCGGAGCGCGAGCGATCCTGCGCTGCAGGACAAGGCGATCTTCGCCCTCTCGCAGCAGGACTCCCCGCGCGCGCGCCAGGCGCTCAAGGACTTTGCGATCCGCGGGGGCGTGTCATCCGATCTGCGCCAGAAGGCGATCTTCTGGATCGGGCAGGGTGACGATCCCGATCGCCTGGGATTCCTGAAGACGCTCTACGTCCAGCTCAAGGACTCCGAGTCGCGCGACAAGATCCTCTTTTCCATGTCGCAGATCGAGGGTCGCGAGAGTCAGCGCTGGCTGCTGCAGGTCGCCGGCGAGGTCAACGAGAGCATCGAGCTTCGAAAAAAGGCGCTCTTCTGGGTCGGTCAGTCGGACATCCCGGCCGCCGAGCTCCTCACCCTCTACGAGAAGATGCCGAGCCGGGAAATGAAGGACCAGCTGATCTTCGTCTACTCGCAGCGCGACGAAAAGGCGGCGGTGGACAAGCTGTTCGAAATCGCCAGGACCGAGACCGACCGCGAGCTCAAGAAGAAGGCGATCTTCTGGCTCGGCCAGTCCGACGACCCGCGGGTGCCGGCGTTCCTCGAGCGGCTTCTCGAAAAGCCGAACTGACCGGGAGGCACTCCATGCGGCGTCTCATCGGCATCACCCCGCTGCTCGTCGCCGGCCTCGCCGGTTCGGCCGGCGGCCAGACGCTCACCGACCGGATCCTCGCGGTGCGGGAGGGGACGGTGCGGCTGTCCTTCGGCGTCCGCGAGGGCATCTGCGGCGACGGTGAGACCTTCATCCGCGACCGCTCGCGGGGCGAAGACAACTTCACCACGTTCGAAGACGTGAACTCGCGCTGGACCGGCCGGGGATGGCGCGACCGTCCCTGCGAGCCGGGGCCGGCGCGGATCACCATCACCAAGTCCAACGGAGAGGTCACCCGGCTCCGGGTGTATGTCGGGGGCGACTGGCGCGGCGGCACCGGCAGCATCACCGACCTCGGCATGGTCTCGGCGCCTGCCGCCGCCAAGGCGCTCGTGGCGCTCGCCGCGCGCGCCTACAACGCCGATCGCGCGATCTACGGAGCGATCATCGCCGACAGCGCTGTGGTCTGGCCCGATCTCCTGGCCCTCGCCAAGGACACCAGGGCCCGCACAGACACCCGGAAGAACGCGGTGTTCTGGCTCAGTCAGGCCGCGGGCGACGAAGCCACCAAGGGGCTATCGGAGCTGGCCGAGGATGACGACGAGAACCGTGACATCCGGGAGCAGGCGGTCTTTGCGATCTCGCAGCTCCGGAACGACGAAGGGGTGCCGGTCCTGATCCGAATCGCTCGGACCAACCGCGATCCCAAGATCCGGCGGAAGGCGCTTTTCTGGCTGGGGCAGTCGGACGATCCCCGGGCCTTGAGGCTTTTCGAGGAAATCCTGACCAAGGGATCGTAGCTATCAACGCCCCAGCGTCACCTCCACCCGCGTATACACAAACCTCCCGTTATACCCGAACGGCGACGGCTGCGGGTACAGGAATATGCCGAAGCCGTTGCTGGCGTTGAGGCGATCGGGATACTTGTCGAACAGGTTTCTGACCCCGACCGACACGTTGAGATTTCGCGGCAGCAGGTAGCCGACTTCGGCGTCGAAGACTCCCGCGGAACCGATCGTCTGCACGCAATCCGCGCAATTGGTGCCCGAAAGCTGCGCCGTCTGGTACTTCCCGTACCAGGAGGACCGCAGCAGCCCGTGAAGGGCCCCGCGCGCATAGTCCAACGTGACGGTCGAGCGCCAGTCCGGGCGCTCCTTCTCCAGCGCGATGCTTCCTCCCGACACGTAGGGATCGAACAGCACCGCCCCGGTGCCGGCGAGCTCCGGCGGCTCGTTGACCCGCCGTATCCGGTTCTGGGTCCAGTTGAATCCACCCGAGAGCTCCAGCCGCTGCTCGTCGCCCACCGGCACGCGCCACGCTGCCGTGAGATCCACGCCCGTGGTCTTGGTATCGAGCGCGTTGGTGAAGTACTGCGCCGTCTCGACATTGGTGATGCCGTTATCCCGGAGAATCTGGGTGACGCCGTCTCCTCCGAGCACCCCGGTCAGGATGATGCGTCCGTCGATCGTGACGTAGAAGACGTCGGCCGTGAAGGTGAAACGGTCGGAGGGACTCACCGCGATCCCCGCGCTCAGGTTCACCGAGGTCTCCGCCGTGAGTGGCTCGGCGCCCAGGGCCTGCGCCGCGAGGGTGGAGACCGGGAAGATCCCGCCTTCGACCGGCACCGGCTGACCCGTCTGTATGTCGAGCACGAAGTTGGTGATCGTGGCGCCGTAGAAGCTCTGGCTCGGAGAGGGGGCGCGGAATCCGGTGCTCACCGCGCCGCGGAGCGTCACCCGGTTCGACGGAGCCAGCCGGAGCGCCAGCTTCCCGGTGACCTTGGAGCCGAAATCGCTGTAGTTCTCGAACCGGCCGGCGACGTTGGCGAGGAGAGTACGGGAGAGATTGGTCTCGAGATCCACATAGGCGCCGACATTGTGCCGGTTGTCATCGACCTCGTTGGACGGCTGAAACCCTCCGAACACCTGCGAGCCCGGCGGCGCGGGATCGCCGCTCCGGTTGAGATGCCCGCCCTGGATGTATGAAGCCCGCTCGCCGGCCACGATCTGATACTTCTCCCGCCGGAACTGGAGCCCCGTGGCGATGTTCAGATCCCCGGGAAGGCCGATCGATACCGCCTTGGCGATGTTGAGCGCTGCGACCAGCTCGTTGAGCTTGAGCGTGCCGGCGTCGATCTCCGTCTGATTCGGAATGCCGGGATCGTCGGCGTTTCCGAAGATGCCGTCGAGGCCCGGTGCGCACGCGGAGGTAAGGCACGGCCCGAGCGAGACGTTCATCGTGTTCCGAAGGTCGTAGAAGAAGCTGTTGTAGCCGAAGGACGCCCCGAGGTCGTAGGCCCAGCCGCCCGTCGTGCCGCGCAGCCCCGCCGCGCCGGAAGCGTCCTTGACCGTCGGATGGAATTCCGGCAGGTACCCGAGCGGATAGATCGCCGGCCAGTTCCGGTCCGAAATGGCCTGACGACGGAAGCCGTTACCGGTACCGATGCGGTGGCTGTACCCGGCGAAGGCGTACAACTCGCTCGACCCCGACGCATTGAGCGGGAAGCGCGCATTGAGGAACCCCAGCGCATCCTTGGCGAGGCCGTCGCCCCAGTGGTGGTTGGGCTGGGGCACCGGATTGTTCTTCTGGGTGACCTTGCCGTCGGCGTCGATCTCATCGGCGTCGCCGGGCACGACCTGAGGTTCGGGGTCCGCGCCGGCGCGATTGGTCGGGTCGCGATGCCGGAACTCTCCGAAGAGGCTGATCGATCCGCGGCCGATCGGGATGCCCCATCCGCCTCCCAGGTTGTACGTCGTGCCGTCGTCGGGGAACGGGCCGGTCATGTAGCGGCCAGCATCGCCGCGGAGGAAGGGCGCGAATTCGCCTTCCCGAATCAACACGTTGACGACGCCGGCGATGGCATCGGAGCCGTACTGGGCCGCCGCGCCATCCCGCAGAACCTCGATCCGGTCGATCGCGCTGGCCGGAAGGGCGTTCATGTCGACGCCGCTGGATCCCGCCCCCATTCCCGAAGCGAAATTGTGGACCAGAGCCGTGCGGTGCCGCCGCCAGCCGTTGACCAGCACCAGGGCATGGTCGGGGGAGAGACCGCGGAGTGTGAACGGCCGGACGATGTCGCTCGCGTCGGCCACGCTCTGGCGCGGGAAATTGACCGAGGTGGAAAGCCGGGCGAGCACCTCACCGGTCTCGGTGGAGCCGATCTGCCGGATCTTCTCGGATCCAAAGACATCCACCGGCACCGCCAGCTCCTCAGCGGCGGTGTGGCGGGCCCGGGAGCCCGTCACAACGTCGATCGGGGCGAGCTGCACGACGCTCTTTCCCAGAACGAAATTGCGCTGGATATCGCCCCCTGGCGGGACGGATACCTGTGCGCTTGCCGGGGCGTGCCCGATGAGCCGGACTCGCACGGTGTAGGTCCCGGCGGGAATGCTCCGCAGTTCGTAATCACCCTGGGCTCCCGCGGTCGCACGAAGGAGGGTGCCCTCCACGGTGACCACTGCGCCCGGGAGCCCAGTACCGGTGCTATCGCTCACCCGGCCTCGAAGTCTTCCGGGCTGGGCCGCCAGCGTCTCCGCGGCCACAAGCGCCACCAGGGCCAGACCGGTGATCATGATCCGGAGCCGTCGCATATCGCCTCCCTAAGAATGGTTCAGAAGTGATCAGGGGCGCTGACTGGAAACCGACCGGGTTCAATACGCGTCTGGAACTTGACGGTGTCAAGTGGCAACGCCGACCCGGATTGGCGAATCCCCCCACCCCGGGCTGGCGTATTCGTTATTATTAGGGTCGGTGTCAGACAGATTCGCGACGGCGCCATTCCGGTGTCCGTCGCGGCTTCGTCCTGCGGCAATGGAGCGGGTAGCATGCGGATGCGTTCATTAGCGATCGGGGGAGCCCTGCTGCTGCTCCCATTGGCAGCCGGGGCCTTCCTTCGGCAGGGCGGCCAGACCGCGGACGGGGCCCGCCTTTTTTCGCAGGTCCTGCAGCGCATCGAAGACAATGCGGTGGACTCGCTGTCCCGCAATGCCATCTACGAGAAGGCCGCGCGCGGGCTGATCAAGAATCTCAAGGATCCCTACGCCGAGCTCTACTCGCCGGAGGAAATCGCCTCCTTTCAGCGGAACACGCTGCGAAACAACTACGGCGGCCTGGGGATGCAGATCGAGCCCCAGGACGACCAGATCGTGGTCGCACGGGTCTTCCCCAAGAGCCCCGCCGAGGCCGGTGGCGTACAGCCTGGCGATCACATCATGGCGGTGGATTCGGTGCCGGTCGTGGGACTCCGGCTCGACCAGGTGTCGGGACGCCTCGTCGGGCAGCCGGGCACCAAGGTGGATGTGGTCTTCCAGCGGGCCGGCGTGGCGCAGCCGATCCGGGGCCGTTTCACCCGGGCGATCATCCGCGTGCCGGCGGTGCCGTATTCGCTCGTTCTCGACGGCGGCGTCGGATACATCCCGCTCCAGAGCTTCAACGACTCCGCCGCCGAAGACGTGGCGAAGGCACTCCTCGATCTCAAGCGGCGCGGGGCACGGAGCTTCGTCCTCGACCTGCGCGGCAACGGCGGCGGCTCCCTCGATCAGGCGCTCGACATCAGCGACCTGTTCCTCAAGCCGGGGCAGGAGATCGTGGTGGTGCGCCACCGCGGCAAGGCCCCGGAGATCGCGTCCGCCAGCCGTCCGTCGGTCATCGATTCGATGCCGATCGTGGTCCTGGTGGACGGAGGCACTGCCTCCGCGTCGGAAATCGTCGCCGGCGCGCTGCAGGACCACGACCGCGGGCTCGTCGTGGGAACCATATCGTTCGGCAAGGGTCTGGTGCAGACTCTCTTCCCGATGGAGGGCGGCTGGTTCGTGAAGCTCACCACCGGCAAGTGGTATACGCCGAGCGGCCGCTCGATTCAGGCCGAGCATGACCGGCTCGGTGACGACCGCTTCGTGGAATACGCCCGGGACTCGGTGCCGGGTGACAGCGTCAAGGCGCGGCCGGTCTTCAAGTCGGACGCCGGCCGGAAGATCCTCGGCGGCGGCGGGATCACGCCGGATATCGTCGTTGCCCAGGACACCGCCACCGCCGCGGAGCGCGAGCTGGCCCGGGCGCTGGCGCAGGACTTCCGGACCTGGTACGTCACGCTGTACAACTACGCGCTCGAGTCGAGATCGACCTTGAGCCGCAACTTCACCGTGACCGCGGAGATGCGCAACGAGTTCTTCAACCGGCTGGTGAAGGCCAAGATCCCCGTAACCCGGGCCCAGTTCGACGCCGCCCAGAACGTCATCGATCGCAATATCGAGGAGCGGTTCACCATCCAGGCGTTCGGCGACTCGACCTGGCTCCGCCGGGGAATTCCGCAGGACCCGCAGATGACGATGGCGCTCAACATGCTCCGCCGCGGCACCACCCAGCGTCAGCTCCTGGCGCTGGCGGCGCAGGAGCCGAAGAAGGTGCAGGAGTAGGGGTTGGGGATTGGGAGGATGGGGGCTGGGGAACTTCCCCAATCCCCAGCTCCCAACCCCTACCTCCCAGTCGTTCCTCTCAGAATCCCGTTCCTCACCCGCGCCGCCTTCGGGCTCGCCGCCGGGTCCCAGGTGAGCCGGGTCGTCACGATCAGCTCCCGCCGCACCTCCATTTGCATCGTACGCTCCGCATCGTTCCGGCGGACCACGACGGGAATCGTGCTGCCGACCGCGTCGGCATAGCGCGTCCGGAATTGCAGCGCGAAGCTTTCGCCTTTGACCTCGACCTCTCCGACCTTGAGGAGCTGATCGCCGGCCTCGATGCCGGCACCGTCGGCCGCGCTCCCGCGCGTCACCGCGGTCACGAAGACCCGTGAGCTGTCGGTCAGCGTGTTGACGCCCAATCGGAGCTCGCGGGTGCTGTCGGCGACATGCCTGATCCCGCCGAGCACGCCCACCGTGGCCCAGGGGAACGGTTCCCGGCCATCGATGTACTTCGCGGCAAACTCGGTGAACCCGCGCCCCCCGGCAGCCGCGGTGACCGCCGCCCACCACTCCGCGGTGGTGAAGCCTTTCCCCTTCTTGTACGTGCTCTGGTAGAGACCCCGCATCACGTCATCGAGCGAGCGACGATTATCGCTCCCGTCGCGAATCAGGATGTCGAGGAGAAGCCCCGCGAGTGATCCCTTGTCGTAGTAGATGTCGCCGGTCCCATCGGTCGGATGGATCCAGCTGGTGAGCGACGCGTCCTCCAGGGCGATCGGCACGGTCTGGTCGGTGTGCTCGCGTTTGCCCTCGGTGACACTCAGGAACACCGTGGAATCGATGATCCCTCCCCGCACCAGCGCCAGATCGGCGTAGTAATCGGTGATCCCCTCGCTCATCCAGAGCAGTGTGGTCGGTTGCGGCTGGTCATACCGGTACGGCACCATCTCGGACGGGCGGAGCCGCTTCACGTTCCAGGCGTGGAAGATCTCGTGCGCGGTGATCGAGGCCAGCAGCACGGTGCCGATGAATTGCGGATTGTAGATGCCGACGTGCGAGTTCTGGTGCTCGAGGGCGCTCCCGCCGCCGAACAACGAGTCGAAGATCAGCATCGTGGTGTAGTGTTTCCACGGTGTCTCGCCGAAGACCTTGGACTGGGGCGGAACCATCGCCTGAATCTGCTCCCAGAGCACTCGGCGCGCGGCGCTCCGGAGCTCTCCCGAGGGGTAGCTCGCGAGCCGGTGCCAGATTCCCTCGACCTGGGCGCTGTCCACATCGAGCCGGCCGATGAAGAACGGCATGTCGACCAGCTCGTGATAGTTCGTGGCGCGGTAACCCCCCGCGCCGCCGTCCCGGTCGAGACCAGTGACGATCTGCCACCCCGCCGCGACAGTAACACGTACCCGCGCAGCGAACTCCATTCCCTGACCCTCGGGATAGGGAAAGACGTTGCTGCCGTTGATCAGGAGAAAATCGGGTTTTGCCCAGGCCATCGCGTTGTCGAGCGTGTCCGCCAGGAAGTCGAACTCCACCCGGACGGGGCCAGCCGTCACCGGACGCACGCGCCAGGTGTCGTAGTCGGTCTTGTCCCAAACGAGCGGCCGCCCACCGCTCGTCGCCGAAAAACTGGAGACCTTCCGGGCATAGTTGCTGAGCTCATACGCGCCCGGCGTCCACGCAGGGAGGGAAAGCAGCACCGGCCCCGCGCGCGGGACGTCGAACTCCATTCCGACGCGCACGCTGCGGCGCTCGGCGTTCGCCGAGTCGAAAGTTATCTCGTAACGCAGATTGGTTGCGACGACCGGAGCGCGCGCGGGACGCGGTTGCGCCATGAGCGGGACGGCGCAGCCAATCAGGAAAACCGCGGACGCGGCGAGAGAACGAAGGCGGCCTGACACAATGAATCCTTTCCCCAGGTCGGAAATCGCGGCCGAAGGCGTGCCCGTCGGCTACGGGAAGTATCTCACGATATGGCGGCGATTGACCAGCGGGGCGGAGAGGCGGGAGGCTGCAAGCAGGCAGAGCGCGGCGAGAAGCGTCACGCCCCGGAATCGGAAAGGAGGAGTCACTCTGTCACGACGGCGAGCGCGGCGGTGCGGTTTCAGGACTACGATACCGCGCGCTTGTCGAACGTGCGGAGGCCCACCGCCATGAAGATCGTGCTGAGCAGCACCAGCGCCCCGGCGACGACTGCCTGGTTCATGTGGGGTAGCGACGGCGTGAGGGCGCCCCGCATCCCCTCCGAGACATAGACCAGGGGATTTACCAGGACGAGCACCTGCACGACGGGTACGGCCGAGAGCGCCTTCCAGGGATAGTACGCGCACCCGAAAAATATCATCGGCGCGACGATGAGCCCGAACATGAGGCCGATTTGCTCCCCGCGAATCGCGCTGCCGAGCAGGAGGCCGAATGCCGAGAAGGTGAAGGCGCCGAGCAGCGTCATCCCCACGACCACGCCGAAGTGCGCGAAGTCCAATCCAGCGATCGGCCCCATGATCAGGCGGGCGACCGGCAGCACGAAGAGCGCCGCGATCACGCCCTGCACCGTTCCGGCAATCACCTTCTCCAGCGCGATCACCGATGTCGGCACCGGCGCGAGCAGCCGGTCCTCGATCTCCAGGGTCCACCCGAAGTCCGCCACCATCGGGAGAGCGACCGCCTGCACGCTGGCAAACGCGAGGCTCACCCCCAGGATGCCGGGAAGCAGGGCGCCGGTGTATCCGGACTGCACGAAGCCCATCCGCGGCAGGAGATACCCGAAGACGAAGGTGAACATGATCGGTTGCAGCGTCGTGCGCAGGAGGAAGAACGGCAGCTCGCGCGAAACCACGTGAATGTCCCGGCGCACCAGGGCGCCGAACACCTTCCAGGGCGAGGGGCTCACTCGAGCTTTCTCCCGGTGAGCGATACGAAAAGGGTCTCGAGACTCGGCGGGGTGAGGCGAATGTCCACGGGTGCGCGACCCGACTGCTCCAGGGCGCGCAGAATCGCCGGGAGCGTTTCGCCGGCCCGCTCGGCATACATCGAGAGCTCGGATCCCCTGGCGCTCGCTTTCGTCACCCCCGGGACGCTGCCCGCCCCCTGCAGCACGCGCAGCGCCTCGCCATCGAGCGTGATCTGGATCAGCGTGGCCCCCGGTGCGCGCGCCTTCAGTCCCGCCGGCGTGTCGAGGGCAAGAAGCCTTCCGCGATCGATGATCGCGAGCCGCTCGCAGAGCCGGTCGGCTTCTTCCATGTAGTGCGTGGTCATGATGATGGTGCGGCCCTGCTGATGCAGCGAGCGGAGAATTTCCCAGAGCGCGAGCCGGGCTTGCGGGTCGAGCCCCACCGTCGGCTCGTCCAGAAAGAGAATCTCCGGCTCGTGGATCAGGGCCCGCGCGATCATCAGCCGCTGCTGCTGGCCGCCGGAGAGCTGGTCCACTCTCGCTTCGCCCCGGTCGCCGATTTCAAGCTGGTCGAGCAGCGCCTGCGCCCGCGAGAGGGAGACCGAGCGCGGAATGCCGAAATACGCGGCGTGAAAAAGTAGATTCTGGATAGCGGTAAGTTGCCGGTCGGGGTTGGGCCGCTGCGGGACCACGCCGATCCGCTGCTTGACGCCCACCGGGTCGCGGACGACGTCGATACCCGCCACCGCGGCAGTCCCCGAACTGGGCCGCACCCGGGTGGTCAGGACCCCGATCGTTGTCGTCTTCCCGGCGCCATTGGGCCCGAGCAGCCCGAAGAATTCCCCCGGCTGGACGGCGAGGTCGAGGCCGTCGAGAGCCTGGATTTCACGCGCACCGGATGGGGCGGAATGGGACGGAGGTCCGCCGGGGGCCATCTGCGGGCCGGAGGGGCCGCGGCGCCGCACCAAGGGCGCCGGATAGACCTTTTTGAGCGCCCGGGTTTCGATCGCTGGTCCCATGCGTGACAATCTATATCAGCGGGTGCGGTCGCCGGTGCCGTGCTGACCGCTAATCGCAGAAGCACGACCCTCCCGAACAGAAGCAGTTCCCCCCGCCCGAGGTGAACCGCGGGTTCACGATGTTGTTGAACTTGGAGCCGAAGGTATAACTCAGCCCCATGAAGGCGTTGTAGAAGTACGATGTCTTCAACTGCTTCAGGCGGAGGAGCACCTCTTCATTGGAGGCTCCTTCCTTCTGGAGGGAGAGCTGGTCGCGAACCCGGGAGTAACTCCCGAAAAAGTCGAAGCTCAGGCCCCGCACGATCCGGATATTGCAGCCGGCCGAAATGCTGAGCCGGTTCTTGGACCAGTCATCGAGATAATTGGAGCCTCGGAGCGTCGCGCTGAGTGATCCCCAGGGCTGGGTCGCCTCCAGGGCGGCCGTGAGGCTATGGGTGGGCCGGGTTTCCTTCAGCCGATTGAAGATGGTGCTGTCCCGATAGTTGGCGTAGACCATCCCCACGGAATACACGAATACAAATTGCCGCCGTGACGATTCCTTGTAGGGAAACACATCGTATTCGATTCCCGGGGCCAGCTTTGCGGAGAGATCGTAGTTGCTCACGGTGGATCGCAGGGCGCTTGCGTCCAGGCCGAACGACCAGTGGTCACCCACGCTCCGGACCAGAAGCGCGCTCAGGTTGTAGTTGCTGGTGTAGCTCTTGAACACTTCGTCGTCGCTGAGCTGGAATTCGCTGTGGCTGCGGCTCCCGCGAAAACTCCCGCGGAATTTCCAGACCTCCGTCACCCGCCTCGCGGAGAGCGAACCGGAAATGTTGTTCGACTTGTTCTGGGATTCTCCGAAGAGATTGCCGTTTACCCCGACGGTGAAGACCCAGAGGTTCCAGGGATCCTTCGGGTTCTGGGTCGCCGCGGCGGCCCCTTCGGGCGCCTTGAAGCTCACGGTGAGCCGATCGGCCAACGCCCCCCGCGCCACGTAGCGGGCCAGACCGAGCGCGATCCGCTGACTGACCTGGCGGCGAATCTCGTCGTCGGTATCACCCTGCCGGGTGGCGAACTTGAGCTCGTCGTCGGAGCCAAGGAATGCCCTCAGCCCGATATACTTGAGGGTGTACTCCTGTCCGCCGCCTCCGGTGCCCTGCGACGTGATGAGCAGGTGGACGTCGGCATCCTGCCGGTCGCGCATCCAGTTGACGTAGGTGATCTCGCGCCTCAGGTGGTCGGTGTCGCAGAAGGCATTGCAGTCGAGGAAGACCCTGACCGCCTCGGCGACGGGTTGGGCCGGGGGCAAGGCTTGCCGCGCCTCCGCCGGGAGCGGCAGGAGGGCGGAGAGCAGCACAACGGTGGCCGCCGCGAGGGATCGGGACGTCGGCATCGCATGGCTCGCATTTCGGGTGAGGGCGGGGCCGTCGTGGGCCCTCAAGAATGACGTCGGTCGGGGGCGATTGGTTGCACCGGCCTAGGCCGGCAGCTCCCCGCCTTCCGGACCGCAGAAGATTACCCACACCGCCAGGTCGGCGGCGAACTCCTCGAACCGGTGGGCCACCCCTGTCGGCACGAAGCGAAGATCGCCAGCGCCTCGGCGACCGTCAGGCGCATAGAGGCGGTGAAGGGGGAA
>CAZHSO010000016.1:0-26019 GCA_964535105.1 uncultured Gemmatimonas sp. | reverse complement strand
GGGCCGCCGGGCGGCCGCGGGGCGAAGAGGGGGGGGGAGGGGGGAGGGGGGAAGGGGGAGGGGGGAACGGGAATAGCGGATAGCTCGACCGATAGCCGATAGCTGTCATTGACGTGTCAGCACCGTGTTGACAGACCCACAATCCGTTCGCACCGCCGTCACCTTCCCATTGCTTCGGTTGAACCGATAGCGGACCGTGCGCCGCCCGAAGACTCCGTCGCCCAGATGAATGAGCGGCTGAGCAGGGCCGGGACCGCCGACCGTGAGCACCCCATCCGTGACGACACCCGCGATCTCGCTGAGCCTAAGAGACTAGAAGCTAAGGACGCAAAGTGAATTCCCTTGCCTCCTTGCCACCTAGCCTCCTTGCGTCCTTGCGCTCTGGGTGGCGAACAAGCGGATGCTCGCGGCGATGGACGAGTAGAAGCGGCACCGCTATCCTACCCGCACTCTCTTTCCGGGCCCATCTGATGATCCGCCGTCCCATCGTGCTCTCCGCCGCCCTCCTGGCCTCGGCGCTGGTTCTCCCCCTCGCGGCGCAAAACCGGAGAGCCACGGCGCAGGCCAACCCCATCCAGCGCGAGTACCAGGCGGCCGCCGACCGGATCATCGCCGCGGCAACCGCCGACAGCGCGGCGTGGAACAAGCTGGCCGAGCTCACCGACGGCTTCGGCCACCGGCTGAGCGGCAGTGAGGCGCTGGAGCAGGCGATCGACTGGGTCATCGCCCGGATGAAGTACGAAGGACTGGAAAACGTCCGCGGCGAGCCGGTAATGGTTCCTCGATGGGCCCGGGGCCATGAACAGGCGGAGCTGCTCGAGCCCCGCTACGTCAAGCTTCCGATGCTCGGCCTCGGGCAAAGCGTCGGCACGCGCCGCGGCGGGATCCAGGCGGAGGTGCTGGTCGTCTCGAGTTTCGACGAGCTCAAGGCGCGCTCGGCGGAGGTGCGGGGGAAAATCGTGCTCTTCGACGTGCCGTTTACGAATTATGGCCAGACGGTGCGGTACCGCGGGAACGGCGCAGTCGAGGCGGCGAAGGTCGGCGCGGTGGCGATGCTGCTCCGGTCGGTCGGACCGTTCGGCATGAGGACGCCGCACACCGGCTCGATGCAGCCGTACGATTCGACGGTGGCGCGGATCCCCGCCGCCGCGATCACGATGGAAGACGCCGCGATGCTGCACCGGATGCAGCACCGCGGCCAGAAGATCGTCGTCCGGCTCGAGATGGAAGCCCAGATGCTTCCCGATTCGCCGTCGCGCAATGTGCTGGGCGAGATCACCGGCCGGGAAAAACCGGAGGAGGTCGTGGTCTTCGGCGGCCACATTGATTCCTGGGACGTGGGCACCGGGGCGATGGATGACGCCGGCGGTGTGGTCGTCGCGTGGGAGGCCGTTCGCCTGCTGCAGAAGCTCGGGCTCCGCCCCCGCCGCACCATCCGCGTCGTCGGGTGGACCAACGAAGAGAATGGCGGACGCGGGGGACAGGGATATCGCGACGCGCACCGGAATGAGCTCGCCAGCCACGTGGCGGCGATCGAGTCCGACGGCGGGACTTTCAAGTTTCGCGGCTTTGGCTTCACCGGCAGCGATTCCGCCTACGCGGTGGTCCGGCAGATCGCCAAGCTGCTCCGGGCGCTGGGCGGGGATTCGGTGACCGTGGGAGGCGGCGGCGCCGACATCGGGCCGATCATGGCCCTCGGCGTCCCCGGCCTCTCGCACAACGTGGACGGCACCCGATACTTCTGGTATCATCACACCGAGGCCGACAACGTCGACAAGATCGACCCGAAAGAGCTGGCCGAGAACGTGGCTGCGATGGCGATCATGGCGTATGTACTCGCTGATCTCCCCGCACCGCTGCCACGTCGATAGGCTAAACAGCGTCCGACAGAGAGGTGAAAGTAAAGTCCCGAACCCGCATCGGTGGCACCATGCTCCCCTGCACCCGCACCGGGCGGCCCAGGGCTTCGACATTATTGAGCATGATGATCGGCGACTCGTTGAAGCGGAAATTCTTGATAGGGTGGTTGATCGCGCCGTTCTCGATGTAGAACGTCCCGTCCCGGGTCAGCCCGGTGAGCAGCAGCGTCTGAGGATCCACGAACCGGATGTACCAGAACCGGGTGACCAGCACCCCGCGCGCCACGTCCTTGATCATGTCCGCCACCGACGCATTCCCCCCGGCCATGATCATGTTGGTCGGAACCATGAAGGTGTTGGTCGGAAACGGCGTCGCCGGCTTCTTCTGCTTCTGCGCCCAGTAACGCGAATAAAACAGGTTGGCCACCACACCCTTGTCGATCCACGCGGTTCGGGCGGTGGGGCGGCCGTCGCCGATCCAGGGACTCGCCGGGACGTCCTTGTCCTGGGGATCGGACCAGATGCTGATCCGCGAGTCCACGAATTTTTCGCCCAGCTTGCTCCCGCCGCCCGGCTTGGAGAGGAAGCTCCGGCCCTCGTCGGTCTGCCGGGCGTTGAAGCTCCCCACCAGCGGCTGCAGCATCTCCACCACCGCCTCGGGCTCCAGGATCACCGTGTACTTGCCCGGCTCGATTGCCTGCGGGTTCCGCGAAGCGACCGCCTTCTCGAGCGCGATCCCCGAAATCTCTTCGGGATTGAACCCGGCGATGTCGTTGACGTCGCGCGCCACGTATCCCGAACCGGTGCCGTCATTGCTGCGGACCGTCACCGAGAGGCTGGCCTGGGTCTGCCGGTAGAACGCCGACAGTCCATTGGAGTTCATCATCCCCTGCCAGTTGACGCCATCCTGGAAGAATCCGGCGGCGGTGCAGTCCCTGGCGACGGCGGGATTGATGCTCGACCCCGCGACCCGCGCGCGGTACTCGGGCGTGATGGCCGCCGTGGCCGGCGTATAGGCTCCGGCGCTCGGCGCCACGTATTGCTGGGGCCCGAGCGGCGGCATGAACTCCGGATCCTCCGGCGCCAGACGCGCGAGCTCCTCCGAGCGCCGCACCGCGCGCTCGATGCTCGCATCGTCGAACTCGTTGGCGGTCACCGTGCCGGTGCGGGTGCCAAAATTCGACTGGACCACGAGCGTAGTGTCGTCGTTGGCGCCGGCGGTGGACACGCTGTTCCGAGCGTACCGGACATTCCCACCCCGGTTGCCGAAGATGTTGGCTTCGAACGCCTCGGCCTTGGAAAAGGAGAGCGCGCGCTCGAGCAACCTCCGCATTTCCTGATCGGTCATTTCAGCCATGGGTTTCGTCAGATCTTCCGTGCGGTGTTGAGGACGTTGACGTTATTGAACCGCGCCGTGGCCGCGCCGTGCGAGACGGCGCTGATCTGGGGCGGCTGGCCCTTCCCGTCGAAGAAGGAGCCCCCCAGCCGGTAATCCCGGCGGTCGCACACCGCCGCCGCCGAATTCCAGAACTCCTGGGTATTCGACTGGTAAGCGACGTCGCGCAACATGCCGGTGATCTTCCCGCCCTTGATCTCGTAGAACACCTGGCCGCTGAACTGGAAGTTGTAGCGCTGCTGGTCGATGGAATACGACGAGTCGCCCACGATGTAGATGCCCCGGTCCACGCTCGCGATCATCTGCGCCGGCGTCATCGGCGCCTCGCCCGGCTCCAGCGAGACATTGGGCATCCGCTGGAACTGCACGCTGCTCCAGCTGTCGGCGTAGCAGCAGCCGTGCGATTCGTTCTGCCCCAGGATGTGCACCTGGTCGCGGATCGCCTGGTAGTTGGTGAGAATGCCCTTGCGGACCAGGTCCCACTTCTTCGTCTTCACCCCCTCATCGTCATAGCCCACCGCGCCGAGCGAATAGGGCTGAATCTTATCGGCGACGAGGTTGACGCGCTCGCTTCCGTACTTGAAGGAGCCGGTCTTCCACTTGTCGAGCGTCGCGAAGCTGGTGCCGGCGTAGTTGGCTTCGTACCCCAGCACGCGGTCGAGTTCCAGCGGGTGCCCGACCGACTCGTGGATGGTAAGCCAGAGGTTGGTCGGGTCGAGCACCAGGTCGTAGCGCCCCGCCTCGACCGTCTTGGCTCCGTACTTGGCCTTGGCGTGCTGCGCCGCGGCCCGCATGTCCTCCACCATGTCGTAGTATTGGCCGTAGGTGGTCACCATCGGACCGGCGACGCGCCCCGCAGGCCGCGCCGACATGTACTCCCAGCCCATGCCCATCGGCGACGAGAGACCGTCCCGGGTTTCGAACTTGCCCGTCGTCTTGTCCACCACCGTCGCGGTCGCGTTGGGCCAGATCCGGTGCACGTCCTGGTCGATGTAGCTGCCGTCGGTCGAGGCGAAGTACTTTTGCTCGTTCACCAGGAAGAGGCCCGAATCCACGAAGCTCGCGCCTTCCTTGAGCGCCGCCTCGGCCACCGCCTTGAGCAGGTCGGCCTTCTCGGCGACGGAGATCTCGAAGGCGTTCTTCTCGATCGGCGTGCGCCAGCTCACCTGCCCGAAGCCGGCTTGCGGCGCCAGCTTGACCGGCTCCCGCTGAATGGATGCGTTCGCCTTCGCGATCGCCACCGCCTGCCGCGCCGCCTCGGCCACGCCATCGGTGGTGACCTGGCGGGTCGAGGCAAAGCCCCAGCAGCCGCCGGCGATCACCCTGACCCCGACCCCATAGGACTCGGTGTTGGTGATGCCTTGGATCTTGGTGTCGCGAGCGTTGATGAACTGGTTGAGATAGCGCCCGATCCGGACATCGGCGTATGTGGCCCCGGCTGCGCGCGCCGCGCCGAGCGCCACGTCCGCCAGCTGCTTCCGGTCCTCGGCAGGGATGGGAGTCAGGCTGCCGGACCATTCACGGGCACCGGGCAGACCCGGCAGCCACGCCAGGCTGGCTCCGAGACTGGTCAGGTGAACGAAGTCACGCCGTTTCATGCCCTGGTGTCCTCCGAAGGATGGAAATGTCTCGCTGATCTATGTACGACGCGGGAAGTTCGTGGAGGGTTTCTTCTCCCTCAGCGGGGCCGGCTCAGGAGCCGGCCCCAGCGGATCGCCGTAAGGAACGGCAGCGGGCGCCAGTGCGACGGATCGTAGCTGAAGTACACCACGAGGGGACTGCCCTGGATGTTCCGCCGGGGAACGAAGCCCCAGAACCGGCTGTCCCGGCTTCCGTCCCGGTTGTCCCCCAGCATGAAGAACGAATCCCGAGGCACGACGAGGGGTCCCCAGTTTCGCACCGTGGGCTGATACGCGGCGGAATCCTTCCCGATCAGATAGGGGAGTTGCCAGCCCCGCATTTCCGGCTCGGGACGCTCGGCCTCCGGGAGAAGCTCAGCGCGCACAATGTACGATTCGTCGAGCTGCTGACCATTACGGGTGACACGCCCATCGACCATCCCGACGGTGTCCCCCGGCCCGCCGATAAGGCGCTTGACGAGGATCGAATCCTCGATCGGAGAGCGAAAGACGACGATGTCCCCGCGTCGCGGCTCCCGCAGCGCCGGAAGGTGCTTTCCGAGGAGCGGCACTTCCGCCCCGTAGAGCGCCTTGTTGACGAAGAGAAAGTCGCCGACCAGGAGCGTGTGCTCCATGCTGCCCGAGGAGATCCGGAACGCCTTGACGAGGAACGTGCTGAATGTGAACCAGACCACCAGCGCCACGGAGATGGATTTGGCCCATCCCCATGCCCACGCCCGAAACCGCGACGGCGCCTCGTGCATCGCTCAAGCGCCCGGCGGTGGCAGGGGCGACGGCGGCAGTTTCTGCTGCTGCTGTTGCTGAGACTCTGCGCTTCCAGGCGCGCCGGCATCGGAGCGATCCGGAACGCAGCCGGCGGCGAGAAGGACTGTCAGAAGTTCCAACGAAGCGCGCATACTCCTCCGGACGTGTGGGAAATGCATCGTGGAATGTATCCTCACACCGACATCTCGAAGTAGACGAGCGGCGTCCCCCGATAGGAAGTTCGCCCCATTTCACTGAAGCCGAACTTCCGGTAGAACTCTCCCGCGCCCGCGGGGGCGTCGTAGGCATCGAGGCGGATCATGTCGGCCGGCGCGCGCCGGGGTAACCGACGATGTGCCGGCCGGTCGGGGTGTCCGCTGTCTCGGTCACGATGCCTGAATCCTCCCACCGTGCGAGCAATCCCGGGGCGCGGGGATCAGTTGCATCGTCCAGCAGTATCCGGTCGAAGGATATCCCGAGATCGCGAAGCACCAGCACCACGCCGACCCGCCATCCTTGGAAGAGCGGCGGCGCCCAGACGGACTTGCGCACTGAAGGGCCGTCGCACGCCACGGTCCCGAAGCGCGACGGAAGATTCCGGCCATCGAGGTCGTACCACACATAGTCGCCGTACGACCGGAGCGGAGCGTACCAGAGGATCACATTGCCGAGGTGGAGCGACGCGAGAACCCGGCGCACGTCGTGGTACCATTGCTCGTCCTGCTCCAGACTCCAGACGGTGACTCCCTGCCGAGCGGCGACGACGGCCGCCACGAGGGTGGAGAGTCCGCTGCCGCAATCCAGCACCGGGCCCTTGCTGCTCCAGACGCTCCGCGCCAGCGCGAGGAGAAATCCCGCGTCGCCGGTCCATCCGGGATTGCCCCACGCCAGAACGATGCGCTCCATGAGATCGAGATCCACGTGCTCCGGCGCCGCCGCGTCCTCGAGCCGCGCCAGAGTCCTGCGAAGACGAGAGAGGCGCAGATGAAAGCGCGCCGCCGCGATCGCGAGGCGGAGCGGCGAGTAGTGGCCCTCGCTCACGAGGTCGAGCCCCCGTCGCAAGAGACGGCGGAGCCAGGCCGGAAGGAGTCGTTTACCCCTCATGGTAGTCTGCCGACCTGTCGGAATCCCGCCAGGAATCTCTCCGCCGAGCACACCATGGTTTCGAGCTCGGCGCGGACCGTCGCAGCGAAGGGATCCGCTCTGCCGTCCCGCAAATCCTCGAATACCGCGCCGACCTGTCCGAGGAATCCATCGCGCTGCCGCAGGGCTGCGGTCAGAAGCCGCTGACGGGGAGGCTCCATGTAACGCACCCGCTCCCGGGCGCCGGCACGGTCGCCCGACGCGATGCGCCGCGCCAGGTCGACCAGGAGTGTGGCGCCCTGCGACGCGTGGTGAGAGTGCTCGACGAACTCCAGGTAGCGATCCTCGCCGAGGCGGCCCGAAAGATAGAAGAGGCAGCGGAGCGTCCGGTCGGCGCGAGCGCCGGTATCCGCAGCGGCACGGCCGGTACGGTCGGTGCGAACCGGGACGAGCTCGGCGCTGGTGACGCCGCCCCGGATGACACCGACGCGGAGCACGAAGGAGGCGCTTCTGAACGGATGCGAATTCCGCCTGGGCGATCCGAAGTACAGGTTGCCGAGCCCGTGCGCGATCACCCCTCCCCGCCACGTTTCGACGCCCATCGGCACGTGGGCGTGGTGACAGACGACGAGATGCGCCCCCGCCTCCACGTACGAGCGCGCGAGATCCCGTTGCGAGCGTAGCGGATACATCGACCACTCATAGCCCCAGTGCAGCTGGACGACGATGAGATCGGCCCGGCTCGTGAGTCCGGCGATCGCAGAGCGAACCTTCGCGGGATCATGCGCCGCAGGATGGAGGCTCCCTGGTGACGCGCCTTCCGACCGCCAGTCGTCGGTGTAGGCCAGCAGGCCCACTCGGAGACCTCGAACGGTCAACACTCCGGCCCCGTCACGTCCTTTGCCGGCGATTCCCGTCGCCATAATTCCGACTTTCTCGAGGCGGGCAATGGACTCGGCGAGCCCGTCGCCGCCGAAATCGAGACAATGATTGTTCGCGCAGGTCACCGAGGAAATGCGGAGCCGGGAAAGCACCTCGAGCGCGGCGGGGTCGGCGCGCAGCGACGATCCGATCGTGCCTGCAGGCGTGATGATGGAGGTGAGCTGGCTCTCCAGGTTGGCGATGCAGGCGTCGGCGGATCCGGTGACTTCGGCGAGTCCCGCGAAGAGCGCCGCAGAGTCATCCGCCGGGGACCAGCGATGCAGCGCAACGTCCCCGCCGATCGCCAGGGTGGCGGCCGGTGCTTCACCGGTCAGCCGGAGTGGAGGCTCCTGGGCGGGAGAATAGGCATGCCCAACCGTCCAGCGCTCCAGCGCGGCGAGTGTGCGCCACGGAACGACACAAGCCGCGGGACCCTCACGGATCCCGCGGCTCAGTGCTGCCAGAAACGACGGCGTCGACGAATTCACCAGCGTCCAGTATCCAGCCGTCCTGTTACGGCACCGCGGGCTGGGGCGCCTTGCGCGGCATCATCTCGTCCCGGTTCGCGATGTGGTAAACCGTCCAGGCCACCACCGTCGCCGCCTGCTTCAGATCGTCGATCACCAGCCGTTCATAGGTGTCGACGTTGGAGTGGTGGGTCCGGATGCTGTATTCGATCGGATCCTGAATGAAGTTGAAACCGGGAACCCCCACGCGATCGAACGACTGGTGGTCGGTCCCGCCGGTGTTGCCATCCCGGACCGCCAGCACCCCCATATCCCGAAACGGGGAAAGAATCTGCTGGAAGATCGGCACCACCGCGCTGTTGGACTGACTCCAGATGCCGCGGATCTTGCCAGTGCCGTTGTCGACGTTCACATACGCCGAAATCTTGGGCAGCTCATCCTTATGAATCCGGAGATACCGCGTGGACCCGATGAGGCCCTGTTCTTCCCCGGTCCAGAGACCGATGCGCACGGTGCGGCGCATGGGCATCCCGAGCGTCTTGAGGATGCGCATCGCCTCCATCATCACCACCGAGCCAGCCCCGTTGTCGGTGGCGCCGGTGCCCGAATGCCAGCTGTCGAAGTGGGCGCCCAGCATCACGACCTCGTCCGCCTTGTCGGTACCGGGGATTTCCGCGATCACATTCGTCGGAATCCGGGTGTCGTCGAGGAAGCGGGTCTGGAGATGGATCTCCACGCGGGCCGGCAACCCCCGTTGCGCCACCCGGTAGAGGGAGCCGTACTGCTCGTGTGCGACGACCAGGTTGGGCACCGGGTTGTAGAGGCTGTCCCGCGCGGTCCGTCCCTCGAAGTGACCGCCGTTCAGGATGAGCCCGTAGGTCCAGCTGGACGGCTGCAGTACCGCGGCGACCTGCTCGGTGCGCAGCAGTCGATTGGCGGCGGCCGCAAGCGCCTGCCCCCGCGCGAAGGCTCCCTGGCCTCCTCCCTGTGCGCGCTGTGCGGGTGGCGGCGGCGGCTCGAGCAGGTCTTCGAGCGAGATACGGCGGGCGCGCGGCTGGAACTCCGGCCCGATCGCGGCCGGCGCTCCGCGCAGCACGCAGGCGCCCTTCAACTTGCCGGCGTACTTGGCAAGATCGGTCGAATCCCGGACGTCGAAGATCACCACCGGACAGGTGATCGTCGTCGGCCGTCCCCGCGCATCGAGCGTGCTGCCGCTCCACGCCTGCGGGTACGCATCCAGCGGCTTGGTCCACGGATCGAGGATCCGGCCGCTGTAGGAGACGATTTCCCACCCGCGCCCGAAGGTGGTATCCCACGGCTCGATCTTGACGTTGGCCAGGCCCCAGGATCGCAACGTCTGGGCGGCCCACTCGTTGGCTTTGCGGCTGCCCGGCGAGTTGGTGAGCCGCGCGCCGATCACATCGGTGAGATAAGAAGCCAGATCGTTGATCTTGGAACGATTCATCCCCTCGTCCCGGATCTTCTGGACTGCGGAGAGATCCACCCGTTCGGTGACCATCTGGGCGGAGGCGGATACGGCGGGTATGGCAAGCGCGAGGCTGGCCACCACGGAGGCGCGAATTACTCTCATTCCCGTCTTCCTCGAGGGAGATTCAATCACCAGTACGCCCGGACCCCCCGAGTCGTTGACCCCGGAAGCCGGAAAAGCCTATCAGGGCCGCGCCATCCCGGCGAGTCGCTTCTCGATCTCGGCGCGGGGAAGCCAGCGGCCGCCCACCATCACCCCGGCGCGCCGGCCGACGTTGCCGATGTCGGCGAGGGGATTGGCATCGAGCAACACCAGGTCGGCGCGCTTCCCGGTTCCGATGGTTCCGGCTTCGTCCGTGTTCCTGAGGAAGGCCGCCACATTCCGCGTCCCGGTGGCCAACGCCTGCCACGGGGTGAGCCCCGCAGCGACGTAGGTGCCGAGCTCCCGGGTGGCGGAGAAGCCGGGGGCGTTCCAGAGCTGCGGGGCGTCGGAACCCAGAATGATTCCGACCCCGGCGTCGTGGAGGCCCTTCAGGATCCTCTGCCGGAGCGCGATGAAGTGCCGCCGCATCTCGGGCGTCATTCCCGGTGCATTGCGCATGTTGCTGGTCGCGGTGGTCCACTGCTGGAGCATCGCCGAGGAGACGTGGCGCATGTCGGCCCGCGCCGCGAGCTGCTCGACCGGATCTTCCCCCGCCATCGCCTCCAGGAAATACTCGGTCGGCACGATCCACACGCCGGCCGCCTTGGTGGCCGCGATGAGCGAGGGAATCCGGCTCTCGTCGAGTTGATTCACCAGATTGACGCCGAAGAATCCCCCCTGCGCGGTGGTGAGCGGGGCCCCACTCCTGAGGAGCGCCTCCACAAAACCGTCGATGTGGTCGATGCTCCAGTATCGCGCTTCGAGCGCGCGGCTGAGCCCCACATCCAGGGGCACATGCCCCGCGAAACGGATCCCGGCGCGGCCGGCGGCGGCTTCCATAGAGTCGAACGCCGCGCGGGTCAATCCCGGGTGAATCTTGAGGAAATCATAGCCCAGCGCCTTTTCCGCCATCACCATTCGCACCGCCGAATCGGGGCTCGGCACGCTGCCGCCGCTGAGCGAGGGCCCCGAGGTCCAGATCCGCGGACTCAGGATTTCGCCCCGGTTGGCCCGGTCGCGGAACACCAGGTGGCGCGGGGTGCCCAGCATCCCCCGCACCGTGGTGATGCCGTTGAGCGCGAAGAGCTCGAGCACCCGGCTGATCGTCGTGTCGGGGGCGTTGCCCGGAGGAATGTGGGCGTGCATTTCCGCAAGACCCGGAATCAGGTATTTCCCGGTGCCGTCGATCCGCGTGGCGCCGGCGGGTACCCGGACGTCGGCGTTCGCGCCGAAGGAGACGATCTTGTCGCCCCGGGTGACGACGGTGTATCCCGGCAGCACCCGCTCGCGGTCCATCGGGATCACGGTCACATTCACGAAGGCGACCGGCGGCGCTGCCGAGTGTCGCAGCACCCGGCCGCTGCGCGCCGAGGTCATCGCGCCGTTCTCCACCTCCACCTGCCCGTTCACCACGACGTGCGGAATCCCGACCGGGTATTGGTGGGGCTGGGTGAACGTGGCCCGGTCGGCCACCGTCATGGGATCGAAGACCACGAGATCCGCCATCATTCCGACCGCGATTCTGCCGCGATCGGTGAGGCCCATGCGCGCGGCGGGAAGCGAGGTCATCTTCCGTACCGCGTCGGGCAGCGTGAGCACTTTGAGCTCCCGCACATAGCGGCCCAGCACCCGGGGGAAGGTGCCGTAGTTCCGGGGATGGGGGACCGAGGGCCCCGGCTCCGAAATGCTCCCGTCGGACGCGATCGCAGTCCAGGGATGGCGCATAATGCGCTGCACGTCCTGCTCGTCCATGATGTGGAACACCATGCTGGCGCCACCATTCAGCACCCCCTCGATCACCAGCGGGGCCGCGCCTGCGCTCGTCGTGGGCACTCCCCGTTCCACCGCCCAGTCGTAGAGCGTCTTCCCGTTGAGATCGGGCTTCCAGCTCACGCTCGCGAACTGCGGACGGTGAAGATCGCCGCCGCCGCGGTCGTTCTCGAGGTTATCGATGATGCCCTCGATGATGCTGTCGCGGAGGACCGGGTCTTTCACCCGGCGCGCGAAGGCGGTGTCGCCGTCGGCCATCGACCAGGCAGGCACCAGCACACCGAAGCTGGTGGAGCTCGCGGTGTAGGGATACTGGTCGGCCATCACGTCCTGCCCGGCGGCGCGCGCCGAATCCATCAACGCGAGCGTCTGGGCGCTCTTCCCCCACATCGCCTTCCCGATGACCTTGTGATGGGTGAGCACGACGGGTATCCGCGCCTCGCGCCCGATGCGGATGGCTTCGGCGACGCCTTCGAGCGCGCCGATCCCTTCCTTGCGAAGGTGGGAGGTGTAGATCCCGCCGGAATCCGCCGCCACCTTCGAGACCGCAATGACTTCTTCGGTGGTGGCGTAGGTCTGCGGCACGTAAAAGAGCCCGGTGGAGATGCCGTACGCTCCTTCGTGCATCGCCTCGCCCACCATCCGCTGCATCCGCGCCAGTTCGAGGGCGGCGGGCGCGCGGTCACTCTGGCCCAGCACCGCCTGCCGGACCGAGCCGAAGCCCACCAGCCAGCCGATGTTGATGCCGAGCGGAAGCTTCTCCGCGCGCTCGAGGTAGGCGCCGAAGGGATACGGACCACCGCCGTCCGGGCCGCCGAGCGTCGTGGTGACGCCCTGCCGGACCCGGCTCTGTGCATCCGGGTAGCGGAAGATCGGCTCGTTGTGCGCGTGGAGATCGATGAAGCCGGGCGACACGGTGAGCCCCGCGGCGTTGATCACCCTGGCCGCTCGCGCACCGGGAATCGCAGCGCGGGAGACCGCGACGATGCGGTCGCCCTTGACGGCGACGTCGGCGCGGAACGCGGGGGCGCCGGTGCCGTCGAGCACCATCCCGCCGGTGATCAGGAGGTCGTAGGCCGGCTGCTGTTGGATCGGTGACAACAGCGCGGCAAGCAGCAGCAGACTCATCGGGGCGCTCCCTCGGTTCCGGCACGTGAAGCGAGCCAGCGGCGCCGGGCTTCCAGCGCACCCGGCGTGACGGCGGCAGCGGTTTCTCCCGGCACCAGCTCCATGCGGGGGTTCTCCTCGAGGACGATGCGGCCGCTGAGACTCGCGCCCCAACTCTGATAGGCGACGGCGAGTGTGTCACCGGGACGGTGGCTGGCCAGCATCGAGTCGATGTCGAAGCTCGTCAGGACCGGTGTGTCGCCGAGAGCGGTGATGACATCCCCGCGGTCGAGCCCGGCCAGGTAGATCGGCTGGCCGGCCAGCGTGGCGGTGGAAATCGTCAGCCGCCCGCCCGCGGCGCTGAACGCGACGTCTCCCAGCCACGCCGCGCCGGAGCGCGCGAGTCGGAAGAGGAAACCGACCGAGGCGAAGAGCTGGACGTAATCGGGATCCTCCTTCCCCGCGACGTACCGGCGCACGTAGTCGTCGGCAAAGGGCTGGTCACCGGTCACTTGTCCGAGCGTGATCCGGATGTCGTCTAGCATGTAGGACTTCTCCGTTTTCCCGAACTTGAGCCACATCGCGCGCATGAAATCGTCGAGCGTGACTTCGGGAAGCCTGCCGCGGGACCGTACCCGGAGTGTCAGATCGAGAGCCGTCGCGATCGCCTGGCCGTAGGTGTAGTACGAGATGAAAATGTTCGTCCGGTTTTGCCGGTCGATGGCAACGGCGGCATCGGTGAACGGCGCCTGCCGGCTCATGCCCACCGCGGAGAAGAATCGACGGCCCGGACTGTTCATCACCGCATCCACGGCGCCGCCGAGACTGCGCGCCAGTCCCTCGTCGTCGGTCAGTCCCGCCCTTCGGAGCGCGAGCGTGCCGTAGTAGCTGGTGAAGCCTTCGGCCAGCCAGAGCTCCCCGGACATGTTGGCCCGGGTGAAGTCGAACGGCTCCAGCGTCCGGGGACGAATCCGTTCGACGTTCCAGGCGTGGAAGAATTCATGGGAGACCGTCCCGATACTTCCCATCATGCCGGAGGCAAGTGGCTCCGTGCCGGTGAGCGACGTGGAGTTCCGGTGCTCCATTCCATCGCCCGATCCCCAGGGGAGATAGACGCCGAGAAAGGTGTACGTCCCCCAGTCGAATCGCGGGAGCTCGCCGAAGATGCCGGCCTGCTCCCGCACGATCTTCTTCGTCATCTCGACATAGCGGTCCACCTCGCTCGAAGTCCCCAGATGATTGATCGCCACCCGCATCGTGTCCACGCGGTGTCCATTGGTCACCAGCCAGGTCCGGATGTCCAGCAGCCCGAGGGTGATCGGGCTGTCCATGAAGAGTTGGAGGTTCGGCGCGGTGAAGCTCAGCGGGCCGGAGGTCGGCTTGAGCTGCGTGGCGATGCGCCACCCTTCCGGCAGTTCGACGAAGGTGACCCGTACCGGCCGGTCCTCGAGCCCACGGGCCCAGAGGAAGGTGGCCGGAGCGTTGAGGTGCGCGTTGGCGCGGGTGATCTGGGCGTAGGTGCCGTCGCCGCGATCGCCGAACAGCGTGTACCGGACCCGCACCGTGCCGTCGTGGCCGGCGACTTTCCAGGAATAGGGTGTGTCCGGCTCGGCGGTGAGCGTCCGCCCGCGACCGTCGATGGCCCGCACGTTGTAGACGTTCTTGGCAAACTCGTGTACCGCGTAACGGCCCGGCGAGCTCCGGCTCATCCAGACTTCGAGCGGCGCCGAGGATAGGCCGGAAAAGGTGACGGAAATCTCCGCTTCGTGGTGCGCGGCGTTGGGGAAGGCGACCTCGTAGGTGACCGGAGGCGCAGACTGGGCAAGCGACAGCAGCAGCGAAACGATCATTACGACGCACGCTCCAGTTCAGAGACCAAACAACAGTTTCAGGCCGAGCGCCGACCCCACCACGACGAACAGATCCCGCACGAATCCCGCTCCGCGAAGGCTCGCGATCCGGGAACCGAGGTAGCCGCCGGAACAGGAGCCGATGGTGGCCGGCACCATCAGCGCAGCATCGGCGTACCCATGGGCCATGTAGGACGCGGCGGCCAGCGCGCACCAGAAGAAGACCAGGACATAATAGTGGCCCAGGGCGCCAATCAGATCGTATCCCCGTCCCCAGCAGAACAGAAGGGTGGCCGCGAGGCTGTTCCCCGACCCCAACATTCCCTCGTAGAACCCGAGGGGAAGCGCGAACACGCCGGTGGCAGGCCGGGAGAGACACACGGGGCCGGGTTGGGCGCCAAGTCGAGAAGAAGCAGCATCGCGGCGATGAGGAGCAGGATCAGACCGCCGACCACGCGCTTCAGAATTTCGGGGTCGAGCCGCACGATCACCAGCGCCCCGAACCATGCGCCGATGAGCCCGAGCGAGATCATTCCCGCGAGAAGCCGCCAATCGACCGAGCGCCCCGCGAGATAGTTTCGCGCACCGAGGAGAGTCCAGAGCGCCCCGGCGAGCTTGTCGGTGGCCACCGCGGTGGGAAGCGGAACGCCCATGGCGAGCCATGCCGGCGTCGTCAGCGCCGATGCGCTGCCGCCGCTCATGCTACCCAGCAATGCCGCGACGAAGGCAATGACGAAGACGAGGACGCCCCGCTCACCGCTCACCGCTCACCAGTAGTTCTGTCCCCCTCGCCAGGTGTTCGCGATACCGCTCCGGCGCGATGTTGCTGCCGCAGACGATGAGGCCCACCCGCTTTCCGGCGAGCCGCTCCCGCAGCGGCCCCAGCAGCGCCGCCGTCGCCGCGGCGCCGGCGGGCTCGACCGCGAGCTTGGCGCCGTGGAAGAGCAACGCCAGCGCGCGGCGCAACTCGTCGTCGCTCACCAGGACGAGATCATCGAGATAACGCCGGCAGAGTCCGAGACTGTATTCCATCGTGTAAGGCGGGCTCAAGCTGTCGGCGATGGTGCGATAGCCTCCCTCGGGCGCGCGCTCCGGCTGTCCCGACTGCAGGCTCCGCAGCATCGTGTCATTGCCAGTGGGCTCGACCCCGATGACCAGGCATCCGGGCTTGAGGAGCTTGACCGCAGCGGAAACTCCCGCCGCAAGTCCGCCGCCGCCCACCGGCACGACCACCGCTTCGAGATCGGGATCCTGCCGCATCAGCTCGTGGCCGAGGGTGGCAGTGCCCAGTGCTGTCCTGGGCCCCTCGAACGGATGCACGAAGCTGCGGCCTTCCGAGCGCTCGATCTCCTCTGTCCGCGCGAATGCGGCGTGCACATCCTCCGCCAATTCGACTTCGGCGCCGAGCCGCCGGCACCGCTCCACCCGGTAGGGATCGGCGGTCTTCGGCATCACCACTTTGGCGGTCGTCGTGAGCGCGCGCGCGGCCCACGCCACGGCGATCGCGTGATTCCCGGCGCTCACCGCCGTCACCCCCCGCCGACGCGCCTCCGGATCCAGCGCCAGCATCACGCACAGCGCGCCTCGCGCCTTGAAGCTCCCGGCGTGCTGGAAGAGCTCGAGCTTGAGCACCGCTCCCGTCGCCGGGGGGAAGAGCCGCTCCGCGAGCTCGTCGCTCCAGAGCCAGACAGGGGTTTCGCGAACCAGGGGGGCGAGCATTCCGCCGGCGGCCTCGATCGCGGAGAGCGTGAGATCGGGCGCAGTCACGGAATGGGCTGTGCAGCCAGAGAGGCAGGCCGTCGTCTGCTAGGGGGGAAGGGAAGTCGCAGGAGCGGGAGAAAGGACCGGATCATGAGGAATCATACGCTGCGAGGCTTCCTGCTGGCGACGGTGACCGCGGTGGGTCTGTCGGCCTGCGGGGGAAGCCAGCCCGACCCGGGCGTGAGCACGGAGGCGCCGACGATCCTCACAGTCGAGAATCAGAGCCTCGATGCCATGACGATTTACGCCTGGCGGAGCGGCACGCGGCTGCGGCTCGGAACGGTGAACGCCGGTCAGACTGAGAGGTTCAAGCTGGCCAGAACCCTCTTTCTCGGCGTAACCACGCTGCGAGTCGAGGCCGACCCTCTGGGCCGGCAGCGGAACTCGTTCAGCGAGGAATTCACGGTGCATCCGGGCGAGGAGATCGTACTGCGCATACCGCCCACCTGACCGGCATCAAAGCACCGAGCGGAGCACGGCGGGGCTGACGTTTCCCCCGCAGACGATCGCGACCACTCGCCGGTTCCGCCATCGCTCCGCCTGACCGAGAAATCCGGCGACCGCCACTCCGGCAGCGCCTTCCACCGCCAGGCCGTGCGTTTCGTGCACCCGCCGCATCGCCTGGCGGATTTCTTCTTCACTCACCGTCACCAGGTCATCCGCGAGCTCACGGCACCAGCCGAAGGTCACGGCGCCCCGCTCGACACCACCGGCGGTTCCATCGGAGAGGGTCGGCTTCGACTCGAGCTCGAGAATCTCTCCCGCCCGAAGCGAGTGGATCATCACGGCGGAGTTCTCCGGGGAGCATCCGATGATCGCCGCCTCCGGCCGCACCCACTTGATCCAGGCCCCCACGCCGGCCAGAAGGCCGCCGCCGCCCAGGGCGATGAAAACCGCGTCGATCTCGTGGAGCTGCCGGGTGATCTCGACGCCGGCGGTGCCCTGCCCCGCGGCCACGTCGATGTCGTTGTAGGGAGAAATGAACGGGAGGTCCTCCCGCGCCGCGAGCTCGCGCGCATGGGTTTCCGCAATCGCGGAATCCTCCCCGTGCACGATCACCTCTCCTCCGAGCGACGTGATCGCAGCGACCTTGCCGGGATCAGCGTTGCCGGGCACCACGATCCGCGCCACGGCGCCGATCTCTCGCGCGGCATACGCCACCGCGGCGCCGTGATTGCCGGTGGAGGCGGCGATCACTCCGCGGGTGAGCATCGCGGGGTCGAGCGACAGCAGCTTGTTGAAGGCGCCCCGCGCCTTGAAGGAGCCAGTGTGCTGGTGATTCTCGAGCTTGAGATGCAAATCGGCGCCGTTGCCGGCGCCGATGGAGGATGACACGAGCGGGGTGGTGAGTATCCTCGGGCGGATCCGCTCCTCCGCCCGCCGAACCTCGGGGACCAGCCCGGCGGCGGTCGTGGTACTCAGGCCGCGCGGCCGAGTCGCTGCTCCCGGCGGAGTCGCCGGAGATGACCGAAGCCGACCATCCGGCCGCTCTCCTCGTCCCACAGCCGGAGCCCGAGGGTACGGACGCTCTCCCGGAGCGTGAGGGTGACGACCTTCTGAAAGGTCGGGTTCTCCTTGTGGCACCGCTCCAGCCGGTAGTTCGGAATCCTGGGGCTCAAGTGATGCACGTGATGGAAGCCGATGTTCCCGGTGAACCACTGCAGCACCTTCGGCAGCCGGAAGTAGGAGCTCCCCGCGACGGCCGCGGCGGCATAGTCCCACTCCTCCCCGCCGCGCCAGTAAGCGTCCTCGAACTGGTGCTGCACGTAGAAGAGCCACACACCGGCCGAGCCGCTCAGCAGGAAGATCGGCAGCCAGATCATCATGAAGTCCTTGAAGCCGATCAGGAGCGACAGCGTGGTGATCAGCGCCGCGAGCGCCAGGTTGGTGAGATGGACGTTCCAGATCTCTTTTTTCCCCGCGATGCGGCGCGTGGGCCAGCGATGCTTGATGAACAGGAACGCCGGTCCGAACACGAGTAGAGTCACCGGATTCCGGTAGATGCGGTACCAGATGCGCCGCACCCGCCCCGCCGCGAGGTATTCGCGCACCGTCATGGTGGAGATATCGCCGGTGCCGCGCTGCTCCAGATGGCCAGAAGTTGCGTGGTGAATGGCATGCTCGCGCCGCCAGTGCGAGTACGGCGTCGTGGTGAGGACGCCGGTCACCCAGCCGATCACATTGTTCCAGGTCTTCGAGGGCAGGAAGGAGCCGTGCCCGCAGTCGTGCATGATGATGAAGGTGCGGATCGTGAGACCCGCGGCCGGAATCGCCAGCGCCAGCGTGAGCCAGTAGCTCACCGACAGGCTCCAGTTCATCAGAATTACCGCACCGACCAGGGGTACCAGGGTCGAGACGAGCTGCCAGACCGCGCGCTTGACGCTTGGGGTTTGATATTTGGCAACGATCTCTCGCCACTTGGTATTGGGATTCGATTCTGCCATTCGGGTCCTCGGTCTCTTGGCACTGTCACTGAACAGGAGGGGCACCTTCGCTGGTAAATTTAGACTATCCGACCGCCGATGTCGACCGGCCAATGGCTAACTGCTGACGGGGTCACCACTTGGCGAAGAGGATTTCCTGGAATCGTGAGGAAACGGAGCGATGAAGAGCCGTTGGAGCGACGCCGACGCCGCCCGATGTATATCCGCCCTCGACCTTCGCGTGTACACCTCGCGGCTGCTGGGGCTCGAGCCGTCGCTCGTGCTGCACGGTGGGGGCAACACGTCCGTCAAGACGGTCGAGCTAAATCTCTTCGGGGAGCGTGAAGAGATCATGTATACCAAAGGCAGCGGCTGGAATCTCGCGACGATCGAGGCACACGGGTTCGCTCCGGTGCGACTCGACCCGCTCCGCCGGATGGCCGACCTCCCGGCGCTGGGAGATACGGCGATGCTGCGCGCCCAGCGCGCCGCCATGACCGATCCGCAGGCTCCCACGCCCTCCGTCGAGGCCATCCTCCACGCAATCATCCCCCATGCGTTCGTCGATCACACCCATGCCGACGCGGTCGTCACCATCGCCAATACCAGGGATGGCGCGCAGCGCATCCGGGAGTTGTTCGGCGAGACGGTGCTCGTCGTGCCGTACGTGATGCCCGGCTTCGCGTTGGCGCGCGCGGTCCGGGAGCTCACCCGAACGATCGATTGGGATAGTCTGGAAGGAATCGTTCTCCTCAACCATGGCCTCTTCACGTTCGGTGCCGACGCGAAGTCGAGCTACGAGCGCATGATTTCCCTGGTGACGCGGGCCGAGCGCTTTCTCGAGGTGCGGGCCCCAGTGGAGGCCGCCGCGGCGGCGGCGCCTCGCCCCTTCGGGCATCCGGAGCTCCTCGCGCTGGCCCGGTTGCGTCGCGCCGTCGGCCGGACCATGGGGGCGCCGGTCGTCGCCCTCACCGATCGCTCGGAGGAGGCTGCAGCATTCGCCTCCAGGCCGGACGCCGCCGCCATCGCGACACGCGGTCCCCTCACGCCCGACCATGTCATCCACACCAAACCGGTGCCGCTCGTCGCCGCCGGAGACTGGGACGAGGCGGTCGCGCAGTACGGAGAACGGTATCTCGAGTACGTCGCGCGCCATGCCGGTCCCTCGCTGGTACGCATCGATCCGGCGCCCCGCTGGATTCTCTGGCCGGGGCACGGGTCCGTCGCCGTGGGGCGCTCATGCAAGGACGCAGGAATCGTCGCGGACATCGCCCGCCATACCGCCCGCGCCATCGTGCGCGCCGAGCGACTCGGGGGATGGTGCGCACTACCCGAATCCGATCTTTTTGCCGTGGAGTACTGGGAGCTCGAGCAAGCCAAGCTCCGGCAAGGCGGCGTGCGGCCACCGCTTGCCGGCAGGATCGCACTGGTCACCGGCGCGGCGAGCGGGATCGGATTGGCGTGCGCCACCATGCTCCACAGAGAGGGCGCGATCGTCGTCGGAACCGACGTCAACCCGGCGATCGAGACGAAACTCTCGGGGGACGGCCTGGTCGGGCTGGTGGCCGATGCGACGGACCGGGAGGCCGTGGAGTGGTCCGTTGCCGAATGCGTGCGGCGCTTCGGCGGCGTCGATATCCTCGTGAGTAACGCGGGCCTCTTCTCACCGAGCCAGCGGCTGGAGGAGATCGATCCGGAGCACTGGGACCGGTCCCTGGCGCTCAACCTGACCAGCCACCTTTCGCTCCTGCGGGCGGGCGCGCCGTTTCTGCGCCTCGGTTTTGACCCCTGCATCGTGATCATCGGTTCCAAGAACGTCCCGGCTCCAGGCGTCGGGGCGGCGGCCTACTCGGTCGCCAAGGCCGCGCTCGCCCAGCTGGCGCGCGTGGCGGCCCTCGAGCTGGGCCGCGACGGCATCCGGGTGAACACGCTCCATCCCCATCTGGTGCTGGACACCGGCATCTGGACCCCGGAGGTCCTCGCGGCGCGCGCCCGGCACCATGGCGTCTCGGTTGCGGAATACAAGAAAGGCAATCTGCTGCAGGTGGAGATTTCGACGGAGGACGTTGCGCGGGCGGTGCTGGCCCTGGCAGGGCCGGCGTTCGCGAAGACCACCGGCGCGCAGATCCCCGTGGACGGGGGCAGCGACCGCGTGATCTAACCCGCTGCGAGCGCCGATAGTCCCTCCGCCGACGCAGCCGACACTCCACGCTCTGTGATGATGGCGGTCACCCGGCGTGCCGGAGTGATGTCGAAGCCGGGATTGAAAACGGGAAGCCCGGCCGCCCCCGTCACCTCCGCGGCATCGCGCTCCTCGATGGGAATCGACTCGGGGTCCTCGAGTGTCCAATCGATGGTGGACACCGGGGCGGCGACGTAGAACGGAATGGCCGCGTCCTCTGCCGCCAGCGCCTTGAGAGCCGTGCCGATCTTGTTGCAGACGTCCCCGCGCCGTGTGATACGATCCGCCCCAACCAGGCAGAGATCGACCCTCCGTTGGGTGAGCAGCAGCCCCGCCGCATTGTCCACCACCAGCGTGAACGGCACACCGTGCTGGCCGAGCTCCCAGGCGGTGAGGAGGCCCTGGTTGCGGGGGCGGGTTTCGCTCACCCAGACGTGCACCGGCACGCCCTCGTCGTGGAGACGATACACCGGCGCAAGCGCGGTTCCCCAATCCACCGTCGCGAGCCATCCAGCGTTGCAGTGCGTGAGGATCTCCAACGGGCGGTTGCCGCCACGCACGGCGAGCCGGGTCGAGAGCAGCGCCGCACCGTGCCGCCCGATCGCGGCGCACGCATCGACCTCCGCTTCCGCGAGGGCGGCGGCGGTGCGCCACGCGGCGGCGGCCCGGGCCTCCACCGGCAGGCTTCGCACCGCCTCTTCGATGCGCCCCACCGCCCAGCCAAGATTGATCGCCGTCGGCCGCGCGCGGCGGAGCGAAGCGGCGGCATCGGCGAGCGCTGCATCGGAGGGATTGTCCCGCAGCGCGAGGGCCAGGCCGTAGGCCGCCGTCACGCCGATCAGCGGCGCGCCGCGGACCTGCATGGTGTGAATGGCGCGCACCGCGTCCTGAAGGGACGCGAGACGCGCCAGCTCGAGGCGCCCGGGCAGCAGGGTCTGGTCGATGACGAGGATGGCGGCGCCGTCGCCGGCCTCGCGGAGCGCGCGGTGAGAGACGCCGGCTATCCGCATCGGAGGATCAGTGTCCCGGAAAATCGATCAGCGCGAAGACCCCGTAGCCCGCGGCCCGAAGCCGCTCGGTGCCCCCGAGACCGGGAAGATCGATCACGAACGCGGCTTCGAGCACCGTCCCCCCCGCCTCGGTGATCAGCTGCGCCGCGGCGAGCGCGGTTCCCCCGGTGGCGACCAGGTCGTCCACCAGCAGGACGCGGTCCCCGGGACGCACCGCGTCCACGTGCATCTCGACCCGGTCGGTGCCGTACTCCAGCGCGTAGTCGCACCCGATCGTGCTGGAGGGAAGCTTGCCCCGCTTCCGGATCGGCACGAAGCCGGCGCCCAGCCGGTCGGCGATCGCCCCGCCGAGAATGAAGCCGCGCGCTTCGATACCCGCGACCTTGGCGACGCCCGCACCGGCGTAACGCGAGGCGAAGGCATCGATCGTCTCCCGGAACCCGTCCCGGTCGAGCAGCAGCGTCGTGATGTCGCGGAAGAGAATGCCCGGCTTGGGATAGTCGGGGATGGTGCGCACGAGCGCGCGAAGATCTCTCACACCAGTCGTCCCATCACGGCGTGGAGCCGCGCGACGACCAGTGGATCCCGCGCCTCGGGCGCGGTCATGATCGCGCCGTCGAGAGCGCGATCACAGCCTTCGGGGCATGGCACGACGCGTTCATGGAGCCGCGGCGCCAGCCGGCGAAGCAGCGTGCGCGCGGCGACGATGTTGCGCTCCATGACCGCGACGACCTGCTCCACAGTGACGTGGCCTTCCTCGGGGCGCCAGCAGTCGTAATCGGTCACCATCGCGACCGTCGCATAGCAGAGCTCCGCCTCCCGGGCGAGCTTCGCCTCCGGCATGCCGGTCATACCGATGACGGCGCACCCCCACGACCGGTGCAGCTCCGATTCCGCCCGGGTCGAGAACTGCGGCCCCTCCATGACGAGCGACGTGCCGCCGCGCACGGCCGGGACATTCGCTTCGTCCGCCGCCGCCATGATCGCCTCGCCCATCCGGCCACAGACCGGACGGGCCATCGAGACGTGGGCCACGAGACCGGTGCCGAAGAAGCTCTTCTGCCGGGCGAAGGTGTGGTCGATGAATTGATCGGGGACGACAAACGTGCCGGGCGTGAGATCGTCGCGCAGGGAGCCCACGGCGGAGAACGCGATCACGTCGGTCACCCCGGCCCGCTTCAGCGCGTCGATGTTGGCGCGGTAGTTGACCTCGGAGGGGGAGATCCGGTGCCCGCGGCCGTGCCGCGGCAGGAAGACCATCCGGATCCCGTCCAGCTCGCCGGTCAGCAGGTCATCCGACGGCTTGCCGAATGGACCGATGACCGTTTCCCAGCGGGGACGCTCCAGCCAGTCGATGTGGTAGAGCCCGCTGCCTCCGATGACCCCCAGGATCATGAGGCGGCGTGGAGCCGCACGAGGAATTCGCGTCGTGAAAAGGGCATGCGCGTCAAGCTATCGCGCCGCCCTCGCATCCGCCATGTTTCGCCGCATGGAGATCCCCGAACCCGGCCCCCACGTGCCCCGTCGCGGCGGCTCCATTCGCGCGGCGATCGGCCGCGCGATGCTTCGCGTCCTGCGATGGGGCGTCGGCGGCGGAATTCCCGATCTGCCGAAAGCCGTCATCATCGCCGCCCCGCATTCCTCCACTCGCGACTTCTTCGTCGGGATCGGTCTGGTGTTCGCGATGCGCCTCGACCTGCGCTTCATCGGTAAGGCAGAGCTCTTCCGCGGGCCGGTCGGACTCCTGATGCGATGGCTCGGGGGATTGCCGGTGAATCGGAAGCGGCCGGAAGGGCGGGTGGAGCAGACGGTGGCGATGTTCGCGGCGCGCGAAAGCCTGCTCCTCGCCGTCGCGCCGGAGGGCACCCGCAAACCAGTGGATCGATGGAAGAGCGGGTTCTATCACATTGCGCTGGGCGCCGGCGTGCCTATCGTCCCCGGGTACTTCGACAACGGACGGCGGCTCGTGGGATTCGGACCGCCGTTTCAGCCCACCGGCAACGCCGCGGAAGACATCGCCGCCCTGCAGGCATTCTACGCGCCGATCCCCCGGCGCGATCAGGCCGGCGGGGGCTGACCCGCTCGCGCCACCTTCTCCCCAGCCCACGCCATCACCGCTGGGGACGCTCCCCGCTCATCGGGATGATGCACCCGCCACCGCGCGACGTGCAGCTCGTGATCACCGTGGCTCATCCGGCCCGTCGCGATGAGATCAGGATCGCCGATTCCCGGCGCGCGATCGAGGGGCACGTCGTATTCGCAGGGGGCGCCCGCGTCAGCCAGAGGAGAGCCACAGGTGAGGCATGGAGTCATGTTGGATAGTAACGCGGGCGGGGAGGGGGGAAGGGGGAAGGGGGAAGGGAAAAGGGAAAAGGGGGAGGAGCATTCTCTTTTCCCCTTCCCCCTTCCCCCAGTTTTTCCCCCTTCCCCCAGTTTTCCCCCTTCCCCCTCTACGCCCCCAGCGGCTCTCTCTGATACTGACGCGCCAGCCCCGGATGCCGCCGCATCAGGTAGAAGCTCATCGCGAGGAGCGACAGGGTGTTGGCCCCCAGCACCGACCACCAGGGAAATATGTTGCTGGTCCCGGTAAACAGCGCGTAGGTCACCATGAAGAAAAAGAGCTCGAACACCACCGCCAAGATCATGCGCGCGAAGCGGACCAGTGCCGAGTACATCGCCAGGTGGACGAGGTGGGTGATCGCAATGCCGAACCCCATGAAGGCCCCCACGTGCAGCCGGGTATCGGCGACGATCGGACCCGTCTGCACCGGGGTGATGACCGGGTTGGGATTGTTGAACAGAATTACCTGTCCCAGCACGCCGGTGAAGATTCCTTCGCGAAATGATGGATTGCCATGGGCCCGACTCAGACCCTGTCCCAGTCCTTGGCGAGACACGCCAGGTGTCCGGTGGCTCCCAGCGACCGTCCCTCCGCCGCGAGGAGGGCGAATTGTGCCTCGGAGGCGCGTGCCTGACCGTCGTGAAGACCTTCTCGGCGTCCTTGATCTTGCCGCGCTCGAAAGCGATCGCACCGAGAAGGTCGCTCGACTCGAGTACCCCATCGACATCGTCCGCGATCTCGAACTCCTGCGGCGCGCTGGTGGTGAGCCGGGCGCTGACCTCGAACTCGCCGATGCGCGCCGCGGCATGCGCGGCCAGCAGCCGGCGCTGGGGCATGGCCGATCCCGCCGAGTCGGTCGACTGGAAGTAATGGGACAGTGCCTCCCGGTACCGGCCTGCGTCAATCAGGCTACTGAGCGGTCGCTGATTCCCTCCCCGACCCTGCGAGCAAGAGGTCATGCCAACATGGAGAGCAACCAACGTGCCCGTTGGCATCAACTGAATTAAACAAATACATCACCACTTGATGACATTATGTAAATATTTGAAATACAATAGACTACACAACATGAATTATTCTGCAGATTGTACAAAAACAAGTTTTCGATGGGCGCTAATCCTACGGTGTGCTGGGTCCCTGCGGCGGAGCGTTTTCCGTCGGCAGGCCCAAGCGCAGCCACTCTCCAAACCCTCCAGTGACGTTCGTCACCTCCTGCCGGCCAGCGGCCTCGAGGACGCTCGCGGCGATTGCCGAGCGTCCCCCGCCTTGACAGTGCACCGCAACGGGATGGTCGACGGGAATTTCCTCCAGCCGCTCCTGCAGCTCGGCCAACGGGATATGAATCGCGCCCGAAATGTGTCCGGCATCCCATTCGGTCCGCCCCCGGACGTCGAGCACCACGAGCCCATGCCGCTTGGCCGCGAGATCGGCGACCGACATCTGGGGCACTCGTCCAAGGGGCCGCCCCTCGCGGCGCCAAAGCTCCATCGCTTCGATGCCGAGATAACCGCGCACTCGGTCGAGCCCGATCATCAGGAGGCTCTGAATGATCCGGTCGAGCAATCCCGCGCGGGCGGTATCGAGGATGAGATACAGATCCCGGTCGTAGGGCAGCAGCGATCCGGCCCAGGTCGGAAAACTCTTGTTGAACGGAATGCTGAGTGTGCCAGGGATGTGCCCGGCCTCAAAGTCGGCTGCGGGACGGGTGTCCACGACGACGGCTCCCGACGCGAAGAGGGCCGTGAGTCGGTGTTCGGCCACGCGCTCCGGCATCGAGGTGGCGCCGAGTAGCGGCGGTCCCTCGCGATTCACCCGTTTCATCTCCCCGAAATAGC
>CAZHSO010000015.1:47327-50970 GCA_964535105.1 uncultured Gemmatimonas sp. | reverse complement strand
GGGTGCTTCGCCGCCGCGGGGTCAAGCGGCTCATCTTTGCAGCGCCGGTGTGCTCCCTGGAAGGAGCCGCGCGCATCGAGCGGGAGGCGGACGAGGTCGTCTGCGCCGCCCGCCCGCCGGACTTCGTCGCGGTGGGCCAGGCGTATCTCTCCTTCCCCCAGGTGGGGGATGATGCGGTGAGGCAGTATCTCGACGCGGCGCCGGCGGAAGGGCCGCAGCACCGAGGCACCCGATGATCCCGACTGCGCGGAGTACCCCGCTTCACCAAGTGCGGCTGGATGCCGAGGGAACCCCCTTGCAGGGAGATCTGGCCATTCCCCCGGGGGCGCCGGGAATTGTGCTCTTCGCCCACGGGAGCGGCAGCAGTCGGCAGAGTCCGCGCAACCGTTACGTCTCCGACGTGCTCAGGGGGGCTGGGTTGGGCACTCTGCTGTTCGACCTCCTCACGATTGCAGAGGAGCACGACCGGCGGAACGTGTTCGCCATTCCCCTGCTCGCCCAACGCCTCGTGGCGGCGACTCGGTGGCTGGCTGGCTATCCCGATGCCGCCGGCCGCGCGATAGGTTACTTCGGCGCCAGCACCGGCGCGGCGGCAGCCTTGGTGGCGGCTGCGACCTCCGACATTCCCGTCTCCGCGGTCGTGTCGCGAGGCGGACGTCCCGACCTGGCGGGGGAATGGCTGCCAAAGGTCAAGGCGCCGACGCTCCTGATCGTTGGGGGGCGGGACACCGCCGTCCTTGAGCTCAACCGGACGGCCTATGAGGAGTTGAGTTGTCTCAAGCGATTGGAAGTGGTTCCCGGCGCCACGCATCTCTTCGAGGAGCGAGGCGCGATGGAGGCCGTCGCCGCCCACGCGACTGACTGGTTCCTCCAGCATCTCTCGGCGGAGAAACTGGGAGGTGACCGCCACACACCGGCTTGAGGAATCTGAAAGCCGCTCTATGGCCACGCCGGGTCCCGATACAGCAACCCCCGCCGGATCAGCAGCTTCTCGATTTCCACCGCGATGAACGGCACGGTGGACAACGCGAGACAGACCGACAGCTCGAAGAGCGTCAAGGGCGCGGTCTGAAACACCCTGCGGAAGGCCGGCAGGTAGAGTGTCGCCAATTGCAGGCCCACCGTGAGCACCACGGCGCCCAGGAGCGGAAGATTGGAGCGGAGTCCCTGCCGGAAGATCGAGTCGCGCTCCGACCGAATAGCCAGGACATGTCCAAGCTGCGACAGCGCCAGCACGGTAAACGGCACACTCTGCCAGCGTGCGGGTCCGAGGTGAAGCGCCCACGCCTCGCTGAACAGGCTTACCCCGCCCATGAGGAGTCCGATCCAGAGCACGTGCTGCCAGAGACCGCGCGCAAACACCGTCTCAGTCGGGCGCCGCGGAGGCCGACGCATGACCCCGGCCTCTTCGGGCTCGACCGCGAGAGCCAGCCCGGGCAGCCCGTCGGTGACCAGATTGATCCAGAGGATCTGGATGGGGAGAAGCGGCACTGGCAGGCCGAGGAAGGGAGCCAGAAGGAGCGTCCAGATTTCAGCGGAATTACAGGTCAGCGCATAGCGCACGAACTTGCGGATGTTATCGTAGATGCGGCGTCCCTCGCGGATCGCCGAGACGATGGTGGCGAAGTTGTCGTCCAACAGGACCATATGGGCGGCCTCGCGTGCCACGTCGGTGCCCGCCCGCCCCATGGCCACGCCGATATCCGCCCGCCGGAGCGCCGGAGCGTCATTCACCCCATCCCCGGTCATCGCGACGATCTGGCCGCGGTCCTGCAACGCCTGCACGATCGTAATCTTCTGCTGGGGCGCCGCGCGGGCGTAGACCAGGGTGTCCGCCACGCGGTCCCTGAGCGCGTCTCCGGAAAGCTGCGCCAGCTCCGGCCCGGTGAGCACCCGGCGGTCGTCGTCCTCGAGGATGGCGAGCTGGCGCGCGATCGCCATGGCCGTTCCGAGGTGGTCTCCCGTGATCATGACGACCCGAATACCCGCCCCCTTGCAGTCGGCCACGGCCTCCCGCGCCTCGGCGCGCGGGGGATCGAACAGTCCAACCAGGCCGACGAACACCAGGTCCACTTCGATGGCGTCGGGCGACGGCGCCTCGGGAAGCACGGCGAGGTCGCGCCGGGCAAAGGCCAGAACCCGAAACCCGGCCCGCGCCATCGCTTCGGCGGCAGCGGACGCCGCGGGGTGGTCGAGCGGCGCCGGACCAGCTGCCGTCAGAGCGTAGCGGCAGCGCGGCAGCACCTGCTCGGGCGCGCCCTTGGTCAGCGCAATGACGCGGCCGTCATGGCCGTGCAAGGTCGTCATCCTGCCGCGTTCGGGGGAAAAGGGGAACTCGGCGAGTCGCGGCATCTGTTGCTCGAGCTCGCTCTTGTCAAAGCCGGCGTCGGACGCCGCCTCGAGGAGCGCGATCTCGGTGGGATCGCCGGCGGGCGCGCCGCTCGTGGTGCGGGTCGCGTCGTTGCTGAGCGCGAGGATCAGCCACAACGGATCCGGAGTGCCCACGGCTTTCCCCGGCGGGGGCACGTCGCGCTCCAAAGCGTCGGGCGTCCGAATCGCCCCCACCCGCATGCGGTTTTCGGTCAGGGTGCCGGTCTTGTCCGCACAGACGAACGTCACGGAACCGAGGGTCTCTACAGCAGGCAGTCGGCGAATGAGGGCGTTCCGCGCGACCATGCGCCGCGCGCCGACGGCGAGCGACACCGTGACCACAGCCGGGAGCGCCTCTGGAATGGCGGCCACCGCGAGGCTCAGGGCGGTCATGAACATCGCGAGCGGCTCTTCGCCCCGGAGCAACCCAACACCGAAGATCACCGCGCACAGGGCCAGAGCCGCGAGCGCCAGCCGCTGCGCCAGGCGCGTCAGACGGCGCTGCAGCGGCGTCTTGACCTCTTCCGTGCCCTGCAGAAGTGCGGCGATGCGGCCGAGTTCGGTCTGCAGGGCGGTCGCGATCACTATCCCCTCCCCCCGGCCGGAGGAGACGGTCGTCCCCTTGTACGCCATGTTGCACCGGTCGCCGAGTGGAAGCTCACCGTCCGGGAGCACTCGGGTGGCTTTTTCGGCCGGATGGGACTCGCCAGTCAGCGCCGCCTCGTCCATACGAAGCTGGACCGCCTCGCTCAGTCGGAGATCCGCAGGGACCACGTTGCCGGCCTCGAGCAGAACAAGATCCCCTGTCACCAACTCACTGGCGGGTATCGTGCGCGTGCGACCGTCACGCCGGACTCGCGCCTGCTGCGCGGTCAGGCTTCTGAGCGCCGCGAGAGCCCGCTCCGCGCGGTACTCCTGAACGAAGCCCAGGATCGCGTTGAGAACCACGATGGCGACGATCGCGACCGTGTCCTCCGGCTCGCCGACAAATCCGGCGAGCACGGCGGCCGCGACCAGCACGATGACCATGAAATCGGCGAACTGGGCCAGGAGGATCCGCGCGGGCCCCCGGCGACGCCCTTCCGGAAGCGTGTTCGAACCCTGCGCCTCGAGCCGGCGGGCTGCCTCGGCATTCCCGAGGCCGGTCTGGAGACTGCTAGCGTGCGTCGCCGCGACGACATCGCCCGTCAGGGTGTGCCACCGGGGGGGGCACTCGAGCACCGGAACGCCCCTATGCCCCGCCCGTCGCAAATGCGCGGCTCACATCGCTCCG
>CAZHSO010000015.1:39235-47227 GCA_964535105.1 uncultured Gemmatimonas sp. | reverse complement strand
GAGGGTCGCATCAGTGCCCACCGAGACCAGTCGGCAGGTCATGAGGTCGGAGACATGAAGCATCGGGTCCGCTCTTCCGGCCAGCGTCCCTTCGTGACGGCCCGAAGACTGGCCGTCACGAAAGGAAGGGGAGGGTACGGTCTCTGAGCCGCTCAGACAGTCACGGCCAGGTGATCTTCCACCGATACCACTCCGGGAGCGGCCCAGACGGCCCGCTCTGCTTCATCGCGCTCCGCCCAGCTGTGGACGGTGCCGTTGAGCACCACGGTGTTACCCCTGGTCTCCACCCGGATCTGGAGTGCCTCGAGCTCCGCATTCCGCTTGAGCGCAGCTTCGATGCGGTGCTTGAGATCCGTGGGCGTAACCTTGGCCGTGAGGGTGATCTGGTTGCTCAGCCCCCGTACGCCAAGCAGATGGCGCACCGCCCGATCGGCCGCTTCCCGCTGGAACTGCCACTCCACCTGACCTTCCAGGGTCATCCAGCCGTCGGCCGCGCGCACCTTGATGCTCTGGTTCGGAACCTGCACATCCCACTCCAGCGCCTTCACCGCTGCGGTGGCGAGGTCGGTATCGGTGCGGCGGGCGTCGCCGGGAAGCCGGACCTCGAGATCATTCGCCAGGCCCTTCACGCCGACGATCTGTTTGACGACCCGCTCGGCCGCCAGCCGGTCCGCATAACTCGGGACCTGGCCGGTGAGTGTGACTACGCCGCCACTCGCCGCGACCCCAATGCGCGCGGCATCCAGGCTCGGCTCCCAATCCATCGCTTCCAGCACCTTCTTCTGCAACTCCAGGTTGTTCAGCATCGTGTCCTCCTGCCTCTCGGCTGCTCGCGAGTTGCGCGGCTGGCCCAGCAGGAACGCTTCCAGTCGCTCCATAAGATCGTCAAGCACCAATGAAGCAGCCCTGAAAGTGCCGCCAACCATTCTTCATCGCGGCAAGCCTTCCTTCGCGGCGGGTATTCCTCCGCCTCCCCAATGGGAGTGGAAGAGTCGGTGATCGAGATTTCAGAGTGGATTCACATCCTGTTCAGGACCCCCGTGACAGATTGACGGTTGCCGTAGAAGCGGATTCCTGACAACTAGCCAGGCCAAGGAGGACACCATGAAAGTCATGAAGGCAACCCCAACGCTCGCCACCATGAAGCAGGACCTGGATCGGGTCTTCGAACGGTTCTTCGAACCGACGTTCTGGCCGCTCGGGACATCCCGGATCCAGCAGGCGATGTGGGAGCCCACCCTCGATCTCTCCGAGACCGAGAAGGAGTTCGTCGTCAGGCTCGAGGCGCCCGGCATGGCGCGGGATGATTTCGATGTGGATCTCGACCGGAACCTCCTGGCGCTCTCCGGCAAGCGGGAGCTGCGCAAGGAAGAGAAGGGCGAGGACTATCTCTGGCAGGAGCGCCAGGAAGGACGCTTTGTGCGGACCATTCGCCTCCCGGCCCAGGTGCAGGATGACAAGGTCGAGGCCGCTTACGTCGACGGCGTGCTGACCGTCAAGCTGCCCAAAGCGGTACAGACGGCCAAGACCAAGGTCGCAATCAAGTAGAAAGGGGTGGATCATGAAAGCTGTTGTTCGTTTCCTCGGGGTGCCGCTCGCTCTCTTCGCCGCCGCTTCGCTCGCGGCCCAGGAGAACGGCCGGGCCGTCGTGTTCCAGGCCTTTGGGGGAGGGGCGAGTCATCTCCGCAATCTCAACTCCAGCGGCAGCGCGGCGGACTTCAAGACCGGGTACAACCTCGGTGCGGCGATCGGGGTGCAGGCCAACGAATACGTCGGCATCCATGGAGATTTCACCTACACCCGGAATGAGGCCCGGGGGGCATCCTCCTTCGCCGGCACCAAGCTGGACCGGTTTTTCTATGGCGCCCACCTGGAGTTGAGCTATCCGACCGAGAGCCGCTTCGCACCCTTTGCGTTCGGCGGGGGCGGGGCGGTCACGGTTCACCAGGCCGGCTCGGCGGCCACGCTGGCCGATTTCACCAAGCCGGCAGCGATGTTCGGCGCCGGTTTCCGCTATCAATTCGCGGGAGCACCGGTGGAACTACTGGTCGAAGGCAAGTCGCTGGTCTACAAGTGGGAGGGTGGGGGATTCTCCCGCACCCAGTGGGATCTGTCCTACTCTGCCGGCCTTGGCTATCGGTTGCCGTTCTAGGTCGGCAAGGCGCTACGTCGGTGGGTCGGTAGGCCGGTAGATGGAGGCCGACTTACCGACCTTCCGATCCACCGGGTGAACGCGCTGCCGCCCCGCTCGATCTATGTCGGGGCAGCATCCCTGCCTCCACCCGACGAGGATGCCACGTTGCGCGCCCAGAAAAGCGCCGTCTCCACTGCTCGCGCCCACCCCGCCATCAGATTCTCCCGACCCTTGGCTGAAGATTTCGGGGTGAACACCGCATGCCGCCGGGTGGCGGTGAATGCCTCGAGCGAGGGCCAGACTCCGAGTGCCAGCCCGGCAAGCGCCGCCGTGCCGAGGGCGGTGGTCTCGACCACATCGGGCCGCTCGACCGGTACGCCGAGCACGTCGGCCTGGAATTGCATGAGCCAATCATTTGCGCTGGCGCCGCCGTCCACACGGAGACGCGGCAGTGCCAGTCCCGTCGCATCGAGCATCCCGCGGAGCAGCTCGGCCGAGCCGAATGCCATAGACTCGAGAGCAGCGCGGACGAGGTGAGCTTTCGTCGTGCCCCGGGTGAGGCCGGTGATGGTGCCGCGGGCTCCGGGCTCCCAGTGCGGACTGCCGAGGCCGACGAAGGCGGGGACGAAGTGCACGCCGCCGGTATCGGGAACCGACGCGGCGAGCTCGGCCGACTCCGCGGCGCTGTCGAGGAGATGGAGCCCATCCCGCAGCCACTGAATCACCGCGCCTGCGATGAACAGCGATCCCTCGAGCGCAAAGCCTCGCCCTCCCCGTAAATCGCAGGCGGCGGTGGCGAGCAACCCCTGGGATGGCGTCGGCGGACGATCGCCGGCGTAGAGAAGGAGGAAGGCGCCGGTGCCGTAGGTGTTCTTGGCCATCCCGGGCGTCACGCAACCCTGCCCGAAGAGCGCCGCCTGCTGGTCGCCCGCGATTCCGGCGATGGGCAGCGAGACCCCGAAATGGTCCGCGTCGGTTTCCGCGCACACACCGCTCGAGGACACGATGGCCGGGAGCAGGTTCCCGGGGATGCCGAAAAGCGAGAGGAGATGCGGATCCCACGCGCCATCCGCCAGCGAGAAGAGCATCGTGCGGGACGCATTCGTCGGGTCGGTGACGTGCGCCCGCCCCCCGGTGAGCCGCGCGATGAGCCAGCTATCCACCGTCCCCGCAGCCAGTTCTCCCGCCTCGGCACGGCGACGGAGCTCGGGATTTCGGAGCAGCCATTCCAGCTTAGTCGCGGAGAAGTACGGGTCGAGCAGCAGTCCGGTTCGCGCCCGCAGATCGTCTTCGATGCCATCGGCGCGAAGCTCCCGGCAGCGCTCGGCGGTGCGCCGGTCCTGCCAGACGATCGCCGGCGCCACCGCGCGCAGCGTTCGCCGGTCCCATAGCACCAGCGTCTCGCGCTGGTTGGTGATGCCGATCCCGGCGGGCCGCTCACCCGCAGCAGCGATCGCCTCGCGCGCCGCGGCGAGCGTCGATTCGATCAGGTCTTCCGCGTCGTGCTCGACCCAGCCCGGCGCGGGATAGTGTTGCCGGAACTCCCGCCTCCCCTGCCCCAGCACCCAACCGTCCTGGTGAATGACGAGTGCGCGGGAGGAGGTGGTGCCCTGGTCGAGGGCGAGGATGGAGGGCAAGGGGCGAGGGGCTAGGGAGCTAGGGAGCTAGGGAGCTAGGGAGCTAGGGGAATCTAGCCCGGCAGGGCGAGCGCGGGGCTTATCTTTGCTTCCACGCCTTACTCCCTAATTCCCTAGCTCCCTATCTCCCTGACTCCCTATGACCTATTCCACCCTGCTCGTTGAGCTCCGAGAAGGCCTCGCCCTCGTCACCATCAACCGACCGGACAAGCTCAACGCGCTCAATGACGCCGTCATCGGCGAGCTGGGCGAGGTGGCGGCCCTCATCGCAGAGGACAGCACGATTCGGGCGGCCATCCTCACCGGCGCCGGCCCCAAGGCGTTCGTCGCCGGGGCGGACATTTCGGAGCTCGGCGGGTGCGATTCGGCGCGCGCGCACGCCCTCTCGGAAAAGGGATCGCACATCTTCCGCCGGCTGGAGCGGAGCGAGAAGCCGATCGTCGCCGCCGTGAATGGTTTCGCGCTGGGCGGAGGCTGCGAGCTCGCGATGGCGTGCCATTTCCGGATCGCCTCCGAGAATGCGCGGTTCGGACAGCCCGAGGTGAAGCTCGGCGTGGTTCCCGGATATGGCGGAACGGTGCGGCTTCCCCGCCTGGTGGGCCGGGGCCGCGCCCTCGAGCTCCTCGTGTCGGCGGCGATGATCGACGCCCAGGAGGCCTGGCGCATCGGACTGGTGAACCGGGTCGTCCCGGCCGATCAGCTCATTCCCGAATGCGAGAAGCTCCTGCGGACGATTCTCGACAACGCGCCCCTCGCGGTGGCGGCATGCCTCCAGATGATCGACAAGCAGGAAGAGCTCACCCTCGACGAAGCCTTGGCACTCGAGAGCCGGCGCTTCGGCGAGCTGGCCGGAACGGCCGACTTCCGGGAGGGAACGGGGGCGTTTTTGGGGAAGCGGAAGGCGGAGTTTTCAGGGCGGTAGGAGGTTGGGCAGGAGGGCGGGATGTCGAGGCACTTTCATGCCGCCTTACCGCCCCACCGCCCTGGCGCCAACGCTGTGAATCCGGCTCATTCCCGATTATTTTCTCTGCATGCGGGCGGAACGGATCGTGGCGCGGGGATTCCGTAATCTCGCGGACCTGGACCTCTCTCTTCCGCCTGACGGCGCGGTCTTTCTGGGCCCCAACGGCCAGGGTAAGACCAATCTGCTCGAGCTGCTCTACTATCCGGTTCTCTTCCGATCGCTTCGAGGTGCGCGCGACATCGACGTCACGCGCCACGGCGAGACGGGCTTCCAACTGACGCTCTGGCTCGAGGAGGGCCGCCGGCCCCGGGAGCTCACCGCCGGATTCCGGGTTGCCGGAAAGCAGAAGCGACTGACCCAGGACGGTACCAGGCCGGAGCGACTCGGCGACGCGATCGGGCACTGGCTCGCCGTCGCGTTTCTGCCCACCGATCTCCGGCTGGTACAGGGCGCCGCCGCGGAACGGCGCCAGTATCTGGACCGGGTGCTCTCGCTCGCCGATCGCGATTATCTGCGGGCTCTCTCCAGGTACCGCGCCGCGCTGGCGCAGCGGAATACCGCCTTGCGGCAGCACCGGACCGAGCTCGCGTGGGCATTCAATCCCGCCCTCTCGGCCGCCGGCGCGACGCTGGTCCGGCACCGGCTGGCCTGGACCACGGCGCACGCGGAGGCCTTCACCGCGACCTGCGTGGCGCTGGGAGAAGTCCTGGAAGTCACGCTGCGCTATCGCGGAGATGAGGCGCTGGCGGAGCCGGAGGGTTGGACGGAGGCGCTGGCCCGCGCCGCGAGCCGGGACACGGCGTACGCCGCCACGACGGTCGGACCGCACCGGCACGACCTCGATCTCCGGCTGGATGGCCGCCCGCTCCGCGAGGTCGGCTCGACCGGTCAGCAGCGCACCGCCGCCATTGCGCTCAAGCTCTGCGAGCGGGACACGCTCGCGGCGGCGTCGGGAGCCGAGCCGGCCCTCCTGCTCGACGACGTCTTTGCCGAGCTGGACGAGCAGCGCCAGGCCCGCCTCGCGGCCCGGCTCCTGGCGGGGGGCGCACGGCAGACGTTCATCACCTCGCCGAGAGAGGACGAGCTCCCCGAGGCCTTCCATCTGGAGACGCTCTCGGTGGACGAAGGGCGGGTGACCGACGCGTCGCGCGCGCTCGGCGCATGAAACCGAGACCGCGCTCGAGGCCCTATGCGATTCGCGACGTCCTGAACGACTGGCTCGCCAGGTCGGGGCTCGCGAAGCGGCTCGACGTCTCGCAGGTGGTCGACCGGTGGGCCGAGGTGGTGGGGCCGCAGATCGCCGCCGTCACCCGCGCCGAAGCGGTGAACCCGGAGGGTACCCTCTGGGTCCGGGTGGCATCGAGCGCCTGGGCCAGCGAGCTGAGTCTCATGGCCCCGCGGATACTGGGGAAGCTCAACCAGGATCGGCGCGGGCAGATCAAGGAAATTCGCTGGCTCACTGGGCTTCCCGCCCCGGACCGGCGCCAGGAGGGGTGATCGCGGATGGCTAACGCCACAGGGCTCATCGACAAGAACGGCGGCGACTACGGCGCCGACTCGATCCAGGTCCTCAAGGGTCTCGAGGCGGTGCGCAAGCGTCCCGGGATGTTCATCGGGTCGACGTCGGAGACCGGCTTGCACCATCTGGTCTACGAGGTGGTCGACAACTCGATCGACGAGGCGCTGGCGGGATTCTGCGACAGCATCAGCGTCGCCATCCACGCCAACAACAGTATCACCGTGGTGGACAACGGCCGCGGCATTCCGGTGGAAATGCATTCCACCGAGAACATGCCGGCCGTCGAAGTCGCGCTGACGATGCTGCACGCCGGCGGCAAGTTCGACAAGAGAACGTACAAGGTGTCGGGGGGGCTCCATGGCGTCGGCGTCTCGGTGGTGAACGCGCTCTCGGAAAAGCTCGACGTGTACGTGGACATCGACGGCAAGCGCCACCACATGGGCTTCGTCCGTGGCCAGACGGTCAAGAAGCTCGAGGTGGTCGGCAAGACGAAAGGGACCGGCACGACGGTCACCTTCAAGCCCGACCCCGACATCTTCACCACCCTCGAATACCACTATCAGACGCTGGCCGATCGGCTGCGCCAGCTCGCTTTCCTGAACCGCGGGACCACCATCACGCTCAAAGACGAGCGCAAGAGCCCCCCCCAGGAGGACAAGTTCTTCGCCAAGGGCGGGCTGATCGAGTTCGTGCAGTGGCTCAACCGCAACAAGAAGGCGCTGCACCCGAAACCGGTGGCGTTCCTGGCGACCAAGGACGATGTGGAGGTCGACATCGCCCTGCAGTACGAGGACGGCTACAACGAGAACACCTTCACCTTCGTCAACAACATCAACACCCACGAGGGCGGCACCCACCTCACCGGGTTCAAGTCGGCGTTGACGCGGACGATCAACGAGATCGCGAAGAAGGGAAATTACCTGAAGAAGGAGGATTTCTCCCTCACCGGCGAGGACATCCGCGAGGGGCTCACCTGCGTCCTCCACCTCAAGGTCAAGGAGCCGCAGTTCGAGGGGCAGACCAAGACCAAGCTGGGTAATTCCGAAGTCGAGGGCATCGTCAAGACGGTGGTGAATGAGCACCTGGGGAGCTATCTCGAGGAACATCCCAGCGTGGCCCGCGCGATCATCGAGAAGGCGGTCAGTGCGGCGCGGGCCCGGGAAGCGGCCCGCAAGGCTCGGGACCTGGTGCGCAAGAAGTCGGGCCTCGAGAACGGTGTGCTCCCCGGCAAGCTGGCCGATTGCTCCCTCGACGATCCGGCGCTCTGCGAGATCTACCTGGTGGAGGGCGACTCGGCGGGCGGCAGCGCCAAGATGGGACGGAACCGCTCCTTCCAGGCCATCTTGCCGCTCCGCGGAAAGATCCTGAACGTGGAGCGGGCGCGGATCGACAAGATCCTCTCCAATGAAGAAATCCGCGCGATGGTGACCGCCATCGGCACCGGGGTCAAGGAAGATTTCAAGATCGAGGATTCGCGCTACCACAAGATCATCCTGATGACCGACGCCGACGTCGATGGCGCCCACATCCGGACGCTCCTGCTCACCTTCTTCTTCCGGCAGATGCCGGAGCTGATCGAGGCGGGGTACATCTTCATCGCGCAGCCGCCGCTCTACCGGGTGGCGCGCGGCAAGGAAGAGTTCTACGCCTACAACGAGATCGAGCGGGAGGAGTTCTCCAACCGGCTCGGTGGCGGGGACAAGACCAAGGTCAACATCCAGCGCTACAAGGGACTCGG
>CAZHSO010000015.1:9319-39225 GCA_964535105.1 uncultured Gemmatimonas sp. | reverse complement strand
CGGCTCGGCAAGAAGAACATCATGGTTCAACGCTACAAGGGGCTCGGCGAAATGAACCCCGACCAGCTCTGGAAGACGACGATGGACCCGGAAAAGCGGACCATCCTCCGGGTGACGCTGGAAGATGCCGTCGAGGCGTCGAAGCTGTTCGAGGAGCTGATGGGCGACGAGGTCGAGCCCCGCCGGCTGTTCATCGAGCAGAACGCGCAGTACGTGAGCAATCTGGACGTCTAGCGCACCGGCCCCTTTGCCCCACTCGTCGCCCGGGTGACTCACGAGGTTGTCACCCTGAGCCGCCACTTCGCGGCCTCAGGGTGACAATCGCGTGACCCCTTCCGCCGTCACCCGGTGCGAGATCAGCGGCAACGGTGTCGCACTCACCCCGATCACGATCGCCTCATCCAGCGCGGTGCGCGCCCGCTCGGCATCTGCCCCCGTCTTCGCGTGGACCACCGCGAGTACGTCGCCGCGACGCACCCGGTCGCCCGGCTTGGCGCGGATCAGGAATCCGACCGCCGGATCGATCGTGTCCTCGGTCTTCGAGCGCCCCCCTCCCAGCGCGATGATCGCGTGGCCGATCTTCCGGGGGGGTACTTCCGACACGATGCCGTCCTCCACCGCGCGGTACTCCATCGTGACCGGCGCGCTCGGCAGCCGGGAGTAGTCCGACACGACGCGCGGATCGCCCCCCTGCGCTTCGATCATCCGGGCGAACACCTGGAGTGCGCGGCCAGAGCTCACCGTCTCCTCGAGCCGGTGCCGCGCCGCAGCGCGATCCCTGTCGATTCCCGCCACGAGGAGCATCTCGACCGCGAGGGCATAGGTCACCTCCATCAGATCCGCCGGCCCCCTGCCCTGCAGTCCCTCCAGCGATTCGATCACCTCGAGCGCATTGCCGCACGCCACGCCGAGCGGGCGATCCATGGCGGTGAGCAGCGCGACGGTGCGGCAGCCGCTGGCTTCGCCGATTCCGATCATCGTTCTGGCCAGCACCTGCGACTGCGCCGGATCGGTGATGAAGGCGCCGCTTCCCGTCTTGATGTCCAGGACCAGGCCGGTCAGTCCCTCGGCCAGTTTCTTCGACATGATGCTGGCGGAGATGAGGGGGATCGATTCGACCGTCCCGGTCACGTCGCGGAGGGAATAGAGCTTCTTGTCGGCCGGGCAGATCTCCGGGGTCTGGCCCAGCATCACCAGGCCGAGCTTCTTCACCTGTGCGATGGCCTCGTCGAGCGAGAGCCGGGTGTTGAATCCGGGAATCGCCTCCAGCTTGTCGAGGGTACCCCCGGTGTGCCCCAGGCCGCGCCCCGAGATCATCGGCACGGCGACGCCGCAGCAGGCGGCCATGGGAGCCAGCAGCAGCGAGGTCTTGTCTCCCACCCCGCCGATGGAATGCTTGTCCACCCGGGGCGTGCTCCAGTCGCCGAAGTCGAGGGTGGCGCCGGAACGGAGCATGGCGTCGGTGAGCGCGGCGAGCTCACCGGGCTCGAGACCGCGCCAGACGACTGCCATGGCAAGCGCGCTCATCTGGTAGTCGGGGACCTGCCCCGCCACATAGGCCCGAATGAGCGTCCGCCACTCGTCCCCGGTGAGGGCGAGGCCGTCGCGCTTTCGTTCGATTAGTCTTGGAATGAGCACGGGGTAGGGCCTGGGGAGCTAGGGAGCTAGGGAGCTAGAACATTGATAACATACGTCGTCGGCATCGCTATCGCGGCCCTGCAAGCCCCCTCCCGTGATTCCCTCGTGGCGGAAGGCGTCCGTCTCGCTGCGATGGAGCCGGCTGCGGCCGTGGTACGGTTCGACGAGGTTCTTGCCATCGATTCGCTCGACGTCGCCGCCAATTGGCGCGCGGCGATCGCGGGGAGCGACGTGGCCCTTCCGCTCACCCAGAAGGCCGAGCGGGCCAGACGGGATTCGGTGCTGGCACGCGCCCGGGTGACCGCGCGCCGGGCCGTCCGGCTGGCCCCCAACAACCCTCAGGCACTCTTCGCCCTCGGCCTCGTGCTGGGCAACACCGCGCTGACGAAGGGCACGAGAGAGAAGGTGCGGATGGCCACCGAGATCCGCTCCCTGGCACTCCGGGCGGTCGCCGTCGATTCGAACCACGACGGCGCCCAGCACCTGCTGGGACGATGGAACTACGAGGTGATGAAGCTCTCGGGTGTCGAGCGATTCATCGCGAAGAGCATACTCGGTGGAGGGGTGTTCGGGCAGGCGAGCTGGGAGGAGGCGCGGCGCCGTCTCGAACGCGCGGTCGCGCTCGACCCTACGAGGATATACCACCGCCTCGATCTGGCGCGGGTGTTGGCAGCGCGGAAGGAGACGGCCGCGGCCCGCAGGGAGCTCCGGCGGATCACCGAGCTGCCCAACCGGGTGGCGGCGGACACGACCTACCGGCGGGAGGCAATCGAGATGCTCGCCAAACTGCGTGAGCAGTGAGCGGTGAGCGGGAACTGCCCCGGCAGTCGCGGGAGTGACCCGGGCGACGAGTGGGGCTCGCCATAGGGGACGTCGGGCCCTGAGGGCTTCGCGTGAAGCGGGAAGTTGCGTAGGCCCGCAGGCCCCGTGGGCGAGTCCCACTCGAGCACGGGGGTGAGACCCCCGTGGGCGAGTCTCACTCGAGCCCGGGCGGGATCACCCGATTCGCCTGCGCAGCTGCTTCCGCGCGCGCTTCCTCAAATCATCGAACTCGTCTTCAGCGTACTCCCGCACGTCGTCCAGCCGGCGACGGAGCTTCTCGCGGGTCACCTGCCCCTGGGCCGGCGCGAACAGCAACGCAACGGCGGCTCCGAGCAGCACCCCGAACGCGATCCCGGCGGCAAAGCCCCCGGCGGGTGAACCGCCCTCGACCTCGAGCTTGATTTCCCGGTCCGGCGAGTCTTTCCCAATTCGGCTCATACTTGGCTCCTCTCGAATCCCTTTCATTCGCCCCCGGAACGTACCCGGGCGGCGCGGCGCGTTCAACAACCTGGCGGTTCGCTTGACCCGCCTCCGCGAGCCCTGCAACTTCCATCATCTTCTACCCGAATCCAGAAGACCCCTATGACCACGACGATCGCCCCGAGCACCGACCAGATCGCCCGCCTGCAGGGGCGCGTCGAGGCGCTCGAGCGGGAGCGTAAGCACCTGCTCGCGCTGCTCGACCTGCTCCGCGATATCGGCGGGTCCCTGCACTACCTCGATATCGTTCAAACGGTAGCGCGCCGGCTCGGCAACACGTTCGGGCTCGACCGCTGCTCGGTGTTCCTGACGGAGCGCGGCGGCGGGGCGGTGCATCTGGTCGCCAGTTACGAGGACCCGGCTATCCGGAATCACGTGGTGGATCTGGCCCGGTATCCCGAGCTGCGGCGCGCCCTCGAAACCGGCACGGTGGTCAACATTCCCGACGCAACCCGCGATCCCTCCCTCGCCGCGGTCTTTGCCGTGCTCACCAGCCGGCGGGTGCAGTCGATCACTGTGGTTCCAATCACCTGGAGAGGGGTGGCGATCGGCGCGATCTTCCTGCGCACCTTCAAGGATGGCACCGAGCTGGCGGAGCAGGAGGTGGAGTTCTGCCGGGTTGTCGCCGACCTCACCGCGCGAGCGCTCCGCCACGCCCACCATTTTGAGCAGCTCCACGCAACGCGGGGCGGCGGAGCCGCCGCGGTGGCGGTCGAGCGCGAGCGGGCCGCGATGCTCGGCTTCCTGCGCCGATTCCTTCTGGCCTTCGGCGACCGCGACCGCGCCTGGGATGAAGGGCTGCTCGCCCGCGCCAGCTCGGCCGAGCTCGACCGCCTCGTGGGCGTCGCGCTCACTGTGCTCACCAGCGAGGCCCAGTCCAGGTGAGCTCCGGGCCGGCCCCCGCGGTCGTCAAGCGGACGGAAGAGCTCCGCCGGGTGCTCGAGCGCGCCAATCAGCTCTACTACATCGCCGATCAGCCGGAAATCTCCGACGCAGAATACGACCGCCTCTTCTGCGAGCTGCAGGCGCTGGAAGCGGAGCATCCCTCGCTCGCCTCCCCCGACAGCCCCACCCAGCGGGTCGGCGCCGCCGCGGCGTCCGCGCTCGCCAAGCATCCGCACCGGCGGCCGATGCTTTCGCTCGCCAACGCCTTCTCCCCCGAAGAGCTCGCGGCCTGGGAAGACCGGAACGCCCGGCTCGCCGAGGAGGTGCGCCGGGGTGGATACACCACCGAGATCAAGATCGACGGGGCGGCGGTGAGTCTCACCTATCAGGACGGACGCCTGACCGTGGGAGCCACCCGGGGCAACGGGCGCATCGGCGAGGACATCACGGCAAACCTGCGCGCCGTCACCGACATTCCGCTCACGCTCACGGGGAAGGATCACCCTGCGCTCATAGAGGTGCGGGGCGAAGTCTATCTCCCGTTCAAGAATTTCGAGACGCTCAACGCCGAGCGCGCAGGGAGCGGTGATCCGCCATTTGCCAATCCGCGGAATACGGCGGCCGGCGGCTTGCGTCAGCTCGATCCCGCGGATACCCGGAAGCGCCGCCTTCGAATGTTCGCCTTCAGCGTGGAGGTGATCGAAGGCAAGCTGCCGCTCAAGACCCAGCACGAGGTACTGGAGCAGCTCGAGCGCTGGGGTTTCAAGGTCGAGCCCCACCACCGCCGCCATGACAACCTTTCCGAAGCGCGAGAGCACATTCCTGATCTCGAAAGACTGCTGGAATCACTTCCGTTTCAGGCCGATGGCGTCGTCGTCAAGGTGAACCGGCGCGATCTGCAGGTGGAGCTCGGCGACGTGGGGGGGCGGGAGCCGAGGTGGGCGATCGCGCGAAAGTTCGCGCCCAAAGTCGCGGTCACCCGTCTCCGCGAGATCCGCATCAACGTGGGGCGAACCGGGGCGCTCAATCCCTACGCGGTGCTGGAGCCGGTGGAAGTGGGCGGGGTGACCATCTCGAACGCCACGCTCCACAACGGCGAGCTCATCGCCCAGAAGGACATCCGGATCGGCGATTGGGTCGAGGTCATTCGCGCCGGCGAGGTGATCCCCCAGCTGGTGGGACCGCTTCCGGAACGCCGCGACGGCAACGAGACCATCTTCACCATGCCGACTCTCTGTCCCGCCTGCGGCACGCCGGTGGAGAAGCCCGCAGACGAGGTGATGTCGTATTGCCCGAACCCCGCCTGCCCCGGGCGCATCTTCGAGGGGATCGTGCATTTCGCCTCGCGGGACGCCATGGATATCCGTGGACTCGGACCGGAGCGGATCCGGCAACTGCTCGATTCCGGACTCATTCGGGACGTCGGCGACCTCTACCAGCTCGAGACGGCCCAACTGGTCGAGCTCGACCGGTTCGCGAAGCAGTCCGCCGAGCAGCTGGTGCAGGCAATTGCAGCCTCCCGGGCGAAGCCCATGAGCAACCTCCTGTTTGCCATCGGGATCCGCCATGTCGGCACGACGGTCGCGACCCTCCTGGCGCGGCGTTTCCGTTCCATGGACGCCCTCAAGTCGGCGTCGCAGGAGGAGATAAATGCGGTGGATGGGGTCGGGCCCACCATCGCCGAAGCGGTGGCAAGCTTTTTCCATAACCCGGCCAGTACCGAGTTGCTCGACCGCCTCGGGAAGGCCGGGCTGACGTTGACGGAGCCCACGGCCGTCCTGGGGGTCGGGCCGCTGGCCGGGAAGAGCTACGTCCTCACCGGGACGCTCCCAACGCTCTCCCGGCCCGAGGCCACCGGCCTGATCGAGGCCGCGGGTGGTAAGGTGACCGGGAGCGTCAACAAGAAGACCGATACGCTGGTCGCGGGCGACGAGGCGGGCAGCAAGATCGACAAGGCCCGTGCGCTCGGAATCGAAATCATCGACGAGGCCGAGCTCCTGCGACGCGTTCACAGCGCCGGATGAGCGGCCGAGAGGGAGAGACGGACCCAGCATGACCACTGCAACTGCCGGCGCCGCGGGCGTCATCGTCGGAAAACGGGCGCTCCATCATCTGCGCGCCGTGCTCGAGCGGGAGACCGGCGCCCAGGCCGCGCTGCTTCTCCGCGAAATCGGATTTGCGACCGGCGAGGCTGTCTACGAGGCATTCGAGGCGTGGAGCCGCGAGCATTACAAGGTCGGCTCTCCGCGCGATCTCGACACCGTATTCCTGGCGGAGGCGCTCTCCGGATTCTTCGGGGAAGCAGGATGGGGCTCGGTGGCGCTGAGCGAGCTCTCGCCGGCTGTTGTTGCGCTGGACATGCACGAGTGGGCGGAAGCCGAGCCCCACGGCGCGGAGTACCCCTGCTGTCACTTCTCCTCGGGCATGCTGGCCGACTTCTTCACCCGCCTCGGCGGTTCGCAGGCGGCCGTCATGGAAGTGGAGTGCGCAAGCCGGGGAGAGTCGCGCTGCCGTTTCCTCGTGGGATCCCCGGATATGCTGACCTATGTGTATGAGAGGATGACGACGGGGATGAGCTACGCCGAAGCACTCGGAGGGTGAGCGGTAAGCGGTGAGCGGTGAGCGGGAAGAGCTTTTCCCGCTTACCGCTCACCAATAACCGTCATCTCACTCAGCAGGATACTCGGAAGGCACATCGACCCGATCCACGTCGCATCGCTACCGACCCCGCCCAGCTCCTTGAGCGCATCGAACACATTGCCCGACAGCACCACCCCCTCCAGCCGTCCGCGGACCCGGCCTCCCTCCACGAGATAGGCCCACGGCGCCCGCAGCGCGATCGTCCCCGAGATCGGATTCGGTCCGGCGCCCCACTCGAGCTCCTCGATCAGTATCCCCCTCCCCATCATCGTGAGCAGCGTCGCCCGGTTCTCCGGTCCCGGGAGAACGCGGAGGTTGGTCATCCCGACACGCGGTGCCGCGCGGGAGGTGCGCCACCCGTGGCCGGTCGAAGGCACGTTCGCACGAGCTCCGACACTCAGATCGGCGAGGAATCCCGCGACTCTGCCGCGATCGATCAGCGGAATACGCCGGGAGACCACTCCGTCATCATCGATGGGGCGCGATGCCGGCCGGCCCGGCGCGAGCGGATCATCGATGAGCGAGAGCCGGGCGTCGAAGACCTGTTCCCCCAGCTTGCCGCGGAGCGGCGAGTCTCCCAGCCACGCCTGGTGCCCCGTCAACGCGGCGCGAAGCGGCCGGAGGAATGTGGCGACCGCCCGAGGCCCGAGACAGACCGGCATCGTCGCGGGCAGCCGCGTGGGAGGATCCGATATCGGAGGATCGAGTCGCCGGTCCACCTCCGCGACGAGACTCTCCATCTCGGGCAGAGTAGGAAGCGCCGCGCCGGAGGTAAAAACTCGGCACGGGGGAGCCGACCCGACACCGATTGACTCGACTACCGCACCGACGCCCGCCATCGAGACGCTGTACCCGACCAGCACTCCTCGCGAATTCCCGACCTGCACCGATCCGATGGAGCGTTCCGCCCAGGCCTCGACCCTGCGGTTGCTGCGCAGGAGGCGCTCGAGCAGCGTCCGGGCCAGGTCATCGAGCTCGCCGACATCGGCGGCCGCCGCCTGGGGAGACCGGGTACGCACCTCGGGGACCGGGGCGGGCGCGGGAAAGAAGAGATCCAGCGCCTCACCGGCCGCGGCCGACGTCATGGCACGACCGACGAGGTCGGAGATGTCAGCGTCGCTCCCGCTGCCCGAGCTGCATCCGACTCGCCCGTCGCGCAGAACGCGGAGGTGGCCGCTCTGGCTGCGCGAGCCGGCGACTCGCGTGTCTCCGTCGGGAGAGATCGCGAGCGATAGCGTGTCGTCGGTTTTGACGACGGCATCGGCGGCGCTGACATGCCCCGACACCGCTTCGAGCACGCGGTCGATCACGAGATGCCTTCGCCGACGGCAACATCGATCAGGCGCATATGCGGCGCACCAGTGCTGACGGAAACGACACCCGCCGCGCCGTCACGACACCGGCTCCCCGCCGGATCCCAGGCAAAGTCCTCGGCGACGGCATCCACGCGCCCGAGCAGACGCAGAAGACCGCCGGTGATCTGGACGCCTTTGACCGGCTCCGCGAGACGGCCGTTCCGGATCATGTGCGCGCTGCCGGCGCGGAGCGCGATCTGATCCCCAGCCGCCTCGCACGCGAGCGCATCGACCAGGTAGACTCCGAGCGAGACGCCCTGCAGCAGGTCGTCGAGCGTCCCCTGCCCCTGCGCGAGGAAACTGTTGCTTGCCCGGGGGTATGGAGCGCCGCGCAGCGATCCCGCGCGAGCATGGCCGGTGGGCGCCTGCTTTCCTGCGGCTGCGGTCTCCCGCGAGTGCAAGTGGCCGACCACCACCCCGTTCTGGATGACGATGGTGCGCCGGGCGCCGGTGCCTTCATCGTCGCACACCAGACTTGCCGAGAGTCCGAGCGCGGTGGGATCGTCGCCAACTGTCACACACTCGGGCCCGATCCTGGTGCCGAGTGGCAGGACGTCGGGATCGGCGCCGGGAAGACTCGGCCGCGCCATGTGAGTGACCGCCCGATGCACGAGCGCCCCTGTCGCTCCGCGATCGAGCACCACGGTATAGCGTCCCGATCGCACCGGCGTGGCGTGCAGGCGCTCGATCGCGCGATGTGCGACACCCGTGACGAGCGCTTCCGCCCCACCGGTTCCTCCCCGCCACCCTCCGCGGACGCTCAGCGATCCCACCGCCCGCTCCACGTTGCCATCCTCCTCCGCGACCGCGAGCACGGCAGCGCTCACCTCGGAGTGGACCTCGTGAACCCAGCTTCCCTCCGACGTCGCGAGCCAGGTCTCCACGACCTCATCCCGGCAGAGGATGCGGGTCGAGGTGATCCGCCGGTCGGATGCGGCCAGGAGCGCCGCGAGCGATTCGGCGTGCTGGCGTTTCTCGGCGAGAGAGACTTCGCGGGGATCGTCGGGAATCGGGGCGGCGGATTCGTGCTCACGCACCGCGATCGGTGCGAGCGCCACCGGCTGGCGGGAGGCTCCGGCGAGTGAGAGCTCGTGCGCCTGGAGGGAATGGGTGTCCAGCCGGTCGGCGCCGCTGAAGCCCATGAGCCCCCACCCGGTTCCGGCGGAGCAGCAGCGCGCCACGCCACCCGTCTCGGTGTCGGTGGAGGCGGATTCCACCGAGCGGCCGCGGACCAGCACTCTGGTCGACCACACCCGCCTGAGCCGCAGCTCGGTGTATCCCGCGCGCGACCGGCTCAGCGCATCGAGTAGCCGATCCTTCACCGCGTGCTCTGGAGATACCTGGCGTAGTCGGGGCGCGTCACCAGCTGGCCGTCCTCGATCACTTCCTTGTCCCACGGGAGGATGATGAATTTGTCGGTCTCGAACGAGTGGAAATCCGGCGAATACGAGCCGGTCTTGAACGAGACTGCAGTCCGGACCTCGTCGGGCTTCGCGGCCTTTACTTCGCTGTGCGCGAGCCTGATGGTGTGTCCGGTGTCACAGGTCTCGTCCACGATCAGGACTCGCCGCCCTTTCACCGAGGGGGGCGGACCCACCAGAAGGACCGGCAGCGCATCCTCGGCCTTTCGCGTTACCACCATCGAGGCAAAATCCCGCTCGAGGATCGCCGCGATGACCACGCCGGGAATGACGCCGGCCTTCGCGATGCCCAGGATGATCTCGGGGTCGTATTCGCGTGCCACCTTGAGGGCGAGTGCGCGGCACAGCTCGCCAAAGAGCGGCCAGTCGATCTCGAGGACACCGCGAGTCGTGGGAGGGATCGGTTTGCGCATGGGGGACTCCGGCTGGATCGAGAACGGACCGTGAGGCAGCGCCCAACGTAAACCTCAGACGCGCGCCGGGGCAATTCCAGGAAGTGCGCCGGCGAGGTACGCCTCTTGCGCCAAAACCGGCAATCGCGTTGCCTTGCCGAGTCCGGCGGTATAGTATAGATGAGGTTACCGCACCGGGCACCACCTTCCGCTTGGAGAAGCACCCCATCCGATGAGTTTTTGGCGACGGCTCATGGGAAACTTCGGGTCGTCCGACTCCTCCCGTCCGAAGCGCCTGGATTACCTCAACGAGGCGCTCGCGCTGGAGCGTCAGGGCGATTTCACGGCCGCCATCACCTCCTATCGCCTGGGCCTGCGGGACAACCCGCGTGACCCCCGAATCCTGCAGAACATGGCGATCGCATTCACCAAGACGGGGCAACCCGATGAGGCGATTCGCCACTACCGCCGTGCCCTGGAACTGGACCCGACCCTCACCGGGGCCCACTACGGCATCGCGTTTCTCCTGATCAAGCGGGGTGAATCGGACTCCGCCACGCTGCATCTGCGGGCGTTCCTGAGCCGGCCTCCGAAGGGATCGGACGCCGACCGGTGGGTCCGCCATGCGGAAGCCACACTGCGCGAGATCCAGATCGCCGCTGGCTCCCCGGGCGCCGAGGCCGCGGGCACCACGTGAGGCGGCTCGCCGGGGCGCTTTTTGCCGCCCTGCTCGCCGGCTGCGGCAATCTTCCCACGACGGTTGACGGCGTGGCGTTTCTCGAGATCATTCCCCCCACGACACTCACCCTCGAAGTCGGCGCCACCCTGCGGATCGTCGCCCGAGCACTCGATCGCGACGGGCAGCCGGTCGATGTGCCGGTCACATGGCGCACACCCGATGTGACGGTCAGCGTCGACAGCACCGGCCTCGTCACTGGCTTATCCGTCGGGCCGGGACGGGTGCAGGCCTCGGTGGGAGACAGTCAGCGGCTGGTCTCCGAATTCATCGCCCTGACCGTGAACGAGCCGGCCGCCGAGCCGGGACCGCCCCGGTGAGCCGGCCGCACACCCTCACCGAGTTGTTTTTCGGGGCCTGCGACGGGTTCGAGGGCCGCCCGATTGCCATGCGGGTGAAGCAGGACGGCCGCTGGCAGGCCATCAGCTACGCCGTTCTCCTGGAACGTGTGCACGCGGCGAGCGCGGGGCTTCTGGACTTGGGCCTCGCCGCGGGCGACCGGGTGGCGATTCTCTCGGAGAACCGGCCCGAGTGGGCCATAACCGACTACGCCTGCCTCGCCGCGCGCTGTGCCGATGTGCCGGTCTATCCCACTCTGCCCGCCAAGCAGATCGAGTACATCCTGAGAGACTCCGGCGCGTCGGCGGTGTGCGTGTCCACCCGGAAGCAGCTCGACAAGATTCAGGAGATTCGTGGGGGGCTGCCGGACATCCGTTACGTCATCGCGTTCGATCCCGGGCTCGAGGGAGACGGCGTGCTCGGCTTCGAGGCATTCCTTGCCAGGGGCCGGGCCGCCCTCGGGAAATGGCCGGACTGGCGCGCCGGGGCGCTGTCCGTCACCGCCGACGATCTCGCGACGCTCATCTACACCTCCGGCACCACGGGCGAGCCCAAGGGCGTGATGCTCACCCACGGCAACATCACGTCGAACGTGGTGGCCTCGAGCCCCGCGCTGACCGTGGCCGATGGCGACGAGTGCCTTTCCCTCCTTCCGCTCTCGCACATCTTCGAGCGGATGGCCGGTCACTACCTCATGTTCGACGCCGGCGTGATCATCAACTACGCCGAGAGCATCGAGGCGGTAGCGAAGAATCTCCTCGAAGTCCGCCCGACGATTTGCTGCGCGGTGCCGCGGCTCTTCGAAAAGATCTACGCGGGGGCACTCGAAGCGGCGTCCGCCGGCCCGGCGGTCAAGAAGAAGGTCTTTTTCTGGGCCAAGCGGGTGGGTGAGGCGTGGGTGGAGCGGAAGCTCGCGGGAAAGATCATTCCCGTCGATTTGCGGTTCGCGCGCGCGGTGGCCGACCGGCTGGTCTTCCGGAAGATCCGCGCCCGGGTCGGCGGCCGGCTCCGATTCTTCATCTCCGGCGGCGCCCCACTTTCGCCCGAGATCGCGAGATTCTTCTACGCGGTGGGAATCCCGATTTTGGAGGGCTACGGGCTCACCGAGACGTCCCCGGTCATCTCGGTGAATACTCCGGGGCGGCTCAAAATCGGGACCGTCGGCCGGCCGATTCCGGGCGTCGAGGTGAAGATCGCTGAGGACGGCGAGATTCTGAGCCGGGGCCCGCACATCATGCGGGGGTATTACAACAAGCCCGAAGCGACTCGCGAGGCGCTCACGCCCGACGGCTGGTTCCACACCGGCGATATCGGCATGCTCGATGCCGAGGGATTCCTCAAGATCACCGACCGGAAGAAGGACCTGATCGTGACGGCGGGCGGCAAGAAGGTCGCACCACAACCCATCGAGGGGCTGCTCAAGCTGAACAGGTTCGTCTCCAACGCGGTGATGCTGGGCGATCGGCGCAAGTTTCCCATCGCGTTGCTGGTTCCGAATTTCGAACGGCTGGAGGCGTGGGCCAGGGAGCACGGCCTCGCGTGGAACAGCCGGGAGGAGCTGGTGGAGCTCCCGGCGGTGCAGCAGCAAATGGGCTCGGAAGCCCGCAAGAACCTCCGCGACCTGGCCCAGTTCGAGGTGCCGAAGAAGTTCCTGATTCTGGCCCGGGATTTCTCGATCGAAAGCGGCGAGCTCACCCCCAAGCTCTCGGTGCGGCGGAAGGTGGTCGAGGACCATTACGCCGGCCGGATCGATGCCCTGTATGCCGATGCCGAGGTCACGGTTCCGTAACCTCCTTGTCACAAACTCCGTTAAAGATATCTTTGGCTCCGGTTCACCTCCCTCTGGAGCTTCTCCGTGCGTCTTCTCCCCCGCAATGAGCGGTTTTTCGATCTCTTCACCTCCGTCGCGACGTTCAACGTCGAAGCGGCCCAGGCGCTGCTCGAGCTGCTCCAGGCCCCGGCGGACAAGCAATCCTATCTCGTCGAGACCATCAAGCGGCTGGAGCACCAGGGCGACCAAGTCACCCACGAGCTGGTGAGCCGGCTGGACCGGAGCTTCATCACTCCGCTCGACCGCGAAGACATCCACCTGCTGGCTTCCCGTCTCGACGACGTACTGGACCGGATCGACGGCACGGCGCGGCGCACCCGGATCTTTCGGAGTGGCGTCCCGCCCCAGGGCATCGTGATCCTGGCCGACGTCATCCTGCGCGCGACCCAGCAGCTCCTCATCGCGGTCAAGGTGCTGGAGAGCGGCAAGACGCCGGTGGTGATCAAGGCGTGCATCGAGGTGAAGAAGCTCGAGGAGGAGGGCGACTCGGCCTATTCCGAGTGGCTGGGCCGGTTGTTCGATGAGGAGAAGGACCCCATCGCGCTGGTCAAGTGGAAAGAGATCTACGACACCCTGGAGAAAACCCTCGACCAGGCGGATGACGTCGCGAATATCCTCGAGTCCATCGCGATCAAGCACTCCTGACGATGTCGAATCCCGTCACGTTTATCGTCTTCATCATCGTGGTCGCGTTGATTTTCGATTTCATCAACGGGTTTCACGACAGCGCGAATTCGATCGCCACGGTGGTGGGAACCCGCGTTCTGTCGCCGGGAGTGGCGGTCATCTGGGCCGCATTCTTCAACTTTGCCGCCGCGTTCGTGGTGGGCACCGCTGTCGCCAAGACCATCGGAAAGGGGCTGGTTCGCCCTGAGGTGGTGGATCCCAACGTGATCCTTGCCGCGTTGATCGGTGCCATCTTCTGGAATCTGGTGACCTGGTGGCTCGGCCTTCCCTCCTCAAGTTCCCACGCGATCATTGGCGGACTGGGAGGCGCGGGCGTGGCGAAGGCCGGGATCGGCGGCCTCATCGCCGCGGGATGGGTTAAGCCGATCCTTTTCATTTTCCTGTCTCCGCTCATCGGCATGGTTGCTTCGATCGTGCTGACCGTGGGGCTCTCCTGGGGGCTGCACCGCCTTCCGGGCGCACCGGTTGACCGGGTGTTCCGGAGGCTGCAGCTCGTCTCTGCGGCGGCGTTCTCTATCAGCCACGGCGCCAACGATGCCCAGAAGACCATGGGCATCGTGGTCGGGCTCCTGGTCTCCACCAAGTCCCTCTTCCTGGGCGCGACCGACTGGACCCGGCATCTGTATGTGGCGAATGCCGACTCGATTCCGTTCTGGGTGGAAATCGGGGCGTACGGCGCCATCGCGCTGGGAACGGCGCTCGGGGGATGGCGGATCGTGAAGACGATGGGGACCCGGATCACCAAGCTCCGGCCGTTCGGCGGCTTTTGTGCCGAGACGGGTGGAGCCAGCGCCATCTTTCTCGCATCCGCGCTCGGAGTGCCGGTGAGCACGACCCACACGATTACCGGCGCGATCGTGGGCGTGGGAGCGGCGCAGCGAATGTCCGCGGTCCGGTGGGGCGTCGCGGGAAGAATCGTGTGGGCGTGGATTCTGACGATCCCAATGGCGGCGTCGATCGCGGGGATTTCCTACATAATTCTTCGGTAGGGAGCCAGGGAGTCAGGGAGCCGTGGAGCCAGGGACTTCTCCTCTGGTTCCCTGACTCCCTAGCTCCCTGGCTCCCTGCCGTTTCCCGACCCAACACTCCCCGCTCCGCGCCATCACCTCGACACCCACCGCGGGCGGCTCTCCCCCTTCCACGACCACTCTGAGCCCCGGCAGCACCGATCGGACACCCTGTTCGACCCAGTCGCTCGCCCCGGCGAGATCGGCTCCCAGCACCATTCCTCGCATGCTGCCCGATTTGAGGGGGAGGCTCGTGGCCCTGAGCACACTCGCTTCCTCACTCTCGGAAGCGCCGGCCGGCGGGTTGACCAGGATGAGCCGGATGCCCGGGAGCAGCGGTGCCAGCGCCGGCGCGAGGACCGTCACGCCTCCGGCGAGCGCCACATATCCACCCGGCCCAGAGAGCCCAAGGAAGGCCGCGACCGCTTCGGCGGTGAGCGCGGTGCGTCCCTTCGATGGCGGCGCATCTCCCCAGTCCGCTATCCCGTCGGCGAGGAGCACCACGAGGCCGCAGACCGGGCAACCCAGCTCCCCGGTCACGACGCGGCGGCCTTCCATGCGGGAGGGAAGCAGGACGAGAAACTGCTCGGGGTGATCGGCGGGGCAGCGGAGGTGGTCGGTCAGCTCGATGAACATTCTAGAAGGTAAGAGGTGAGAGGTGAGCGGTGAGCGAGACCAACCCGCTTACCGCTCACTGCTCACCGCTCACCGTTTAGGCCGGCCCCAGCCGCAGCCAGTCGAGGTCCACATGGCTGGGCCGACAGGCGAGCCAGCAGACCGCCTCCGCCACATCTTCCGGCCGGAGCATGCGCGCTCTCGGGATCAATCCTTCGCGGGAGTCGGGATCGACCGGATCCCAGGCGGTGGTGTCCGTCGGCCCGGGGCTGATGAGAGTGCAAAGCACCCCGCTGCCCCGAAGCTCCTCGCGGAGCACTTCGTGCAGACCCCGCACGCCGAACTTCGCCGCGGCGTAGGCGGTGTTGCCCGGCAGACCGAGGTGATCGGCGATGCTCCCGACGGTGATCAGCCGTCCACTGCCCCGCGCGCGCATCGCGGGAAGGAAGGCGCGCGCGACGAGAAATGGACCGGTGAGGTTCGCGGAGAGCTGCTGTTCGAACTCGGCGGGTGAGGTCTCCTCGAGCGGAGCGAGCAGAAAGCTGCCGGCGTTATTGACGATGAGATCGGGCACTCCCGCTGATTCCTTCACCCGGGCCGCCATCACCTCGACCGCCGCGGCGTCGCTGACGTCGCAGGCCAGGTCGAGGCCGGCGGGACCCGACGCGGGTATGAGGGTGCGTGACACCCGTACCACCCGGGCCCCCGCGTCGCGCAGCGCGTGCGCGATGGCGAGCCCGATCCCGCGGGAGGCGCCGGTCACCAGCGCGACCCGCCCCGCGAGCGCGCTCACTCGAGCGGTCGCCCCGCCGACACCAGACGCAGGAACTCGGAGCGGGTCCGCGAATCGCTCAGAAAGAGCCCCCGCAGCGCGCTGGTGACGCTGCGGGAATTCTGCTTCTGGACCCCGCGCATCATCATGCAGAGATGGGCGGCTTCGATGACCACACCCACTCCCTGCGGAGTCAGCACCTCCATCACCGCGTCGGCAATCTGATCGGTGAGCCGTTCCTGCACCTGGAGGCGGCGGGCGAAGACGTCGACGATCCGGGGCAATTTGGAAAGGCCGACGATCCGGCCGTTGGGAATGTATGCCACGTGCGCCCGCCCGAAGAATGGCAGCATGTGATGCTCGCAGAGCGAATACAGCTCGATGTCGCGCACCAGGATCATCGCTTCGTGCTTCTCCTCGAAGCACGCATCTCCGACGACGTCCTGCACCGACATCCCATAGCCCCGGGTGAGCCACCGAAGGGCCTTTTCCACCCGCTCCGGGGTGCGCTTGAGACCCTGGCGCTCCGGATCCTCGCCGATACCCTCGAGAATGGCGCGAACTTCCTGCTGAAAGCTAGTGTCCTTCATAGTCCACGTAGTTGCGGGGGGTTTCCCAGAGCCGGATCCGCGCGAGCCGACCTCGAGGGATCCGGGGGGCGAGCTGCTCCCAGCAGAACCGGGCGATATTTTCGGCCGATGGAAGCCGGTCCCGGAACCAGGGGACGTCGAGATTCAGGTTGCGGTGGTCGAGCAGAGAGATGATGTGCGCTTCGGCGAGCTCCTTGAGGATACCGACGTCGATCACATATCCGGTTTCGGGATCGATGTCGCCCTCGACCAGAATGTCCAGCTCATAGTTGTGACCGTGATAGTTCGGAAGGTTGCACTTCCCGAACGTGTCGCGGTTCCACTCGTCGGACTGCCGGGGGTTGTGCAGCCGGTGCGCGGCGTTGAAATGCACGCGACGGGCCACGACACAGGACGGCACTCGGCAGTCCTCCAGAGAGCCATGAAAGCAAGGGCGCCGACCCGGCTCACGCTGGTCGGCGCCCAGGTGTCGGCTGGCGGCCGGGAGGGTACCTGAAGCCCGAAGAAAATATTCGGCGCCCTCACCATCGCGTCTGCCTTCCCCCGAGGGGCATGACATCGGCTACAGTATGTGGGCCCTCTACCGGACCTGTTGGCTCAGTGACGTGTCTCCCAGCCGTCAACCGACATCGTTATAATAGGGAACTGCCCAAACCGCGTCAACCGCCGAGGCACGCGCTCATGCCTGCAAACCTGCTCATCGCGCTCGCGTCCTTCGCCCTCTGGGCTGTGTTCGTTTTCGTTCGTCCGATCGGACTCGGCGTGGTGCATCTGCTGCTCGTGGTGAGCGCCGTGCTGTTCATTCGGTGGTGGGCGCTGAGGGACAACAATGCGGTGAGCGGTAAGCGGTGAGCGGGAACCACCATTCTGGAGGGGTTGTTCCCGCTCACTGCTCACCGCCTACCGCTTGTCGCTCACCGCAGTTCAGATTTCCCAATTCGAGAAGACGATACTCTCTCCAGCGGTGGTGTCCCCCTTCCCCTCCAGCGTCATCCTGAGATCCGTCCAGTGTACCCGGTACCCGGCGTCCACCAGGGAGCCGTAGGCGGCCTGATACGCCGTCTGACATCGGAGCGCGACCCGCCGGGCTCCTTCCGCCCACGCATCGCATTCGACGGCGGTGACGAGCCGGCGGAAGAGTGAGAGATCGCGCGCGGCAAGCTTGAGCACCCTGAGCTCGTCGGCCGCCCGCCCCTCGGCGAGGGGGGCGACATGCCAGAGCGCGTACCCTGCCAGCCGTCCGCCGTCGGACAGCAGCGTCACGTCGCCGAGCCGGTGGTCGAGGGTGAGCTCGATCTCGCGAGAAAAGTCCACGCCGGGAGCCGACGCCTCGGTGAGGATGCGACAGGACCGGATCCCCGCGCCGACATCTCCGTTCGAGAGCCGGGTCGCGGGACTCGTGCCCGGTCCGCCGAGGTCACGGCCCATACTCACCGTGAGGTGCCCGGGGCGGAATCCGAGCCCGGAGTAGAACCCGATGTTCTCGATGGTGCGCGGCATCGTCTCGAGTCCGATGACCCGCGCTCCCGCTTTCAGGAGCCGCTGAACGCCTTCCTCCACGATCGCGCGGCCGATCCCCTCGCCCTGGCGGTCGGGCCGCACCGCCAGCGGACCCATCCACCCCTCCGCCCCGGAACGATGCACCATATTGAACGCGACCAGCTGCTTCGACGCATCGCGCCACACCAGCGCACCCTCGGCGGCGCCGGCCAAGGCAAAGCGCCAAATGGCCGGGTTGAGCGGCGGCACCCGCACACCCGAGAGGCCGTCACGCTGATAGCGGTCGGTGAACGCCTCCGAGAAGATGCGGTTGATCCGGTCGATATCGTCCGGCTGCGCACGCTCCGGGGCGCGAAGGCGCTCAGGCCGCGGCATCACGGGGCTCCACGGTGGCACTGGCGACCCGCTTCTCCACGTCGTAGCTCAGACGGATGACGCGGTCGAAGCTCTCCCGCACCGATTCGATGTGGGTGATGAGAATCACCTGCGGAAACCGGTCGGCGAGATTGCGCAGCAGATCGAGTACCGCCGCGCGGCGTTCCTCGTCGAGCGAGCCGAACACTTCGTCGAGCACGAGAAGCGACAGTGGCTGGCCCGCGCGCTCCGCGATCATCTGGCTGATCGCGAGGCGCAGCGCGAGATTGGCGACGTCCTCCTCGCCGCCGGAAATGACCGGCTTCGCCTCGCCTTCCTCGATCACGGTGGCGCAATAGCTCTCGTCCAGCTCGAGGTCGGTATAGCGGCCGGTCGTGAGGTCGCGCAGAAATCCCGAGGCGAGATCGGAGAGGTCGGGCCGGAGCGTGTTGTTCAGGTCGGTGCGAAGATCGCCGAGGGCCCGGTCGAGCTCCTGGTGCAACAGCACTTCATCCTGGAGACGCTGGACCTCGGCGGCGCGGCGTTCCCGGTCCTCGCGCCGGCGGCCCACCTCCGCCCGCTGCCCGAGCGCCGCGGTGAGTTCCCCGGCGGCCCGTGCCTTCCCCACCTCCGCCTGCTGCACCGCGCGCTCCGCTTCTCGCGTCCGTCCCCGAATCTCCTCGAATGCGTCGGCGGACCATCCGAGGCCGCCGAGCTGCTCGTGGAGCGTTCGCACCCTGGACTCGAGGATGCTGAGCTCCTGCTCGGCGGTCGCCGCCCGGCTTACGAGATCGAGAGCGCGGTCAGCCGACGCGCGGAGCCGCTCCGCCGTCAGCGCATCCGGCTCGAGCGCGCCGATCTGCCGCCGGAGCTCGACATGACGCCTCTCGTCGTATGTCTCCGGCGCCGCGACGATCGACGTCTCCAGTTGGGCGATCTGTGTCGAGAGTGTCACGCGCTCGCTCTCCAGTCCCGCGCGCTCAGACCCTTGCTGGGTGAGCTGGGCGGCCAGTCCGGTCAGTCGCGCCGCCTCCTGATCCAGCCGCTCCCTCTCGCGGACAATTACCGTCACCTCGGCGGGTTCCCCCTGAAGCTGCTCGATCCGTTGCCGGTAATACTTCCCCTGAAACTCGATTTCTTCCATCTGGCGATCGAGCACGCCCATCACCCGCTCGTACTCCTTACCGAGCGGACGGGAACAGGTGGGGCAATCTCCTTCCGCGCCGGCTGCCTCGAGGCGGCGCCGCTGTTCCCGGAGATCTTCGTATTGCGCCAGCAGGGTCTTTCGCTGGGTCTCGGCGTCCTGTTTCTCCCGCACCCACGCCGTCCGGCGCGCTTCCGCTTCCTGCGTCGCGGTGAGAAGGGCCGACTGCACGTCGCTCCGCTCCACGATCGTGCGCTCCGCGTCGCCCGGGGGCGGAAGCTGGCTCAGGCGCTCCTCCACCCGCTCCAGCTGTTTCCGGACCTCGCCCCGTCGCGCCTCCAGACTCCGGCGGCCGCTCGCGGCTTCGCGCAAGGAGTCGAGCGCATCCCGCTCCGCGCGGAGCGCGGCGAGCGGCGCGAGGGCCGGCAGGAGCTCGTCGAGTCGCGTTTTGGCGGCGAGTGCCTCGGCGAGCTCGCGGTCGAGATTTCCAAACTGCGTCCGCGCGGCGGTGGCCGAGTGCTCGGCGACCTTGAGATCGCCCTCCAGCGAGACGACGGTCTGCCGCAACGCTTCCCAGCGCTCCGCCACGGGCCGGAGGGCGGCGAGCGCGGCTTCCGCATCCCGGGACACCGCCTCGAGCCGCGCCGCGGCCTCTTCCGCCGAACGAAGCCGCGCGCCCGCCTGGTCCTCGTCGGCCTGGAGGCGCGCGGGATCGATGAGCTCCGATTTCCGGATCTCCAGCGTCGCCTGCGCGACGCGCCGCTCCTCCTTCAGCCGCTGCTGCGCGGTGCGCAGCTTCTCGTAGCCGAGCACGCGGCTCAGGAACTGGGCTCGCTCCGGTGCGGTCATCTGCGCCATGATCGCCAGCTCCTTCTGCCCGGTGAAATACGTGCTGAAGAATTCGTCCCGCGTCATCCCGAGCAGCCGCGTCACCCGTTCGGTGACGGTGGCCAGGCTGTTGGCGATCGGCGTCGCTTCTCCATCCTGGTAAAGCTCGGCATTCTGCAGCGACCGGACGATCCGGTACCGGTGGGGTCCCAGATCGAACTCGAGCTCCACCTCGACGCGCGACCGGGCCGGCGCGCCTCGCCGCCGGATCGTGTCCTTGGTGCCGCGCGCCGCGTCGGTGCCGTAGATCGCCCACGCGATCGCCTCGAGCAGCGTCGTCTTCCCCGCCCCGTTCGGCCCGATGATTCCGGTGAGCCCAGTCTCGAATTCCAGGACCGTGTCGGCGTGCTGGCGGAAGTTCTGGAGTCGGAGGCGGCGGATCTGCATCAGCGGGTCTGCCCCGGCCCGCCGTCGTCGGGATCCGCCAGCATCTCGAGCCCGAGCGACACGAACCGCTCGCGGGAGAGCCGCTCGGGCAACGGCCGCCGGCCCAGGTACTCGCGCACGAGCTCCGGAAGGGTCTGGCGCCGCCCCGGCGCGCCCACACCCACCGATCGCTCCGTCTCGGGGCGACGAAAGTCGAGGTGGAGATGGAGCGCGCGCGCCTTGGCGGCTCGAATCGCGGCGTGATCGAGCTCGCGCACGACGTGCCGCGGAATGTTCTCGATGACGAGACGGACGATGGCGTCAGTGAGTCCGCCGGGGACGGCGGCGAGCCGCTCCGCAACGAGCCGGTTGATTTCCTCCGCCGGACGGTCCGCGGCGTTGAGGCGGGGGAGATCGTGGACCCCGCGCGCGGCGGGCACCGGCTGGCGCGTCACGACACCGGTCTGGAGATCCACGAGCAGCCATCCTTTGCCGCGAACCTCGTGGCGCGCCTCGTCTGCGAGCTCTCCCCAGGGATTCGGGCTGACGTACTCGAGCGCCCCCGAATACCATATCCGCGGACCGACCTCATGCTGCACGTGATAATGGCCGAGCGCCACGTAGCTCCATGGCTCCCCCCGCAGCATCTCGGGATCCAGCAGGGCTCCGCCATATTCCACCCACGAGCGGTCGAAGGGAAAGACACCTTCGACCTCGCCGTGCAGGACCAGCACTTGGTGGCGCTCGGTCCCGGCGCGGCGGAGCACCGGGCGCTCCGGCGCAAAAAGCGCGGCGTGCGGAACGGCGAGCACCGAGAGATCCAGATTCGGAAAGACGAGGCGGCGAACCTCGTCGGACGCGACGTGAATCCCCAGCTCCTCGTAGAGCCGGAGGATCGAACCGGTTTCACTGCTCCGCGGGGTATCGTGGTTCCCCGCGATGACGATCACCGGCGAGCCCGGGAGCTCCTCGGTGAGTCGCTGCAGCTGGCGGAAGGCAAAGACGATCGAGAAATTGGTCGGACGCACGGCATGGAAGAGATCACCGGCGATGATCACCGCATCGGGCCGCGCGGCGATGACGCCATCGACCGCGGCGCGGAAGGCGTTGGCGACGTCGGCTTCGCGCTGATTGATCCCCCCGGGCGTCTGGCGATGGTGCTGACGGAAGCCGAGATGGAGGTCGGCGAGATGGGCGATTTTCACACGAGGCTCAATACGGATCCCCGCTGGTCCGAACCGGGCGAATCCCCTGTCGCGGCACCACCGTCTCCGGCCGCGGCTCCCGGCCGAGGCATTTGACGAAGAACGGAAAGACCTGCTCGGGCCGGCCGCGCAGCGTGGCATTCAGGGCTTTCCGCACATCGTCCTCCCGCCGGCCGGCAATCGTATCCAGGACACGCGCGGTTCCGAGACCCGGCTCGAGCATCCTGAGCCGGCGGGCCACCGCGTCCGGGAATGGGAGCTCCGCGGCGGGAGGAAATCGCTCGACGCCCTCGCGCCCCGAGAGCACCGCCGGGCGCGGGAAGCGCACGAACACCGGATGGGTGAAATGAGGATGGCGCACCAGTAGCTCGCCCTTCGGGAGAGCGGCGAGCCGCGCCCGGATCGCGGGGCTGATCGTCGCGTACCCCGGGAGCGCGAGCTCGTCGCCATCCATCCGTCCCAGGAGTGTCGTTCCTGCGTTGCCCACCACACGGCGCTGGACCTGGGAGCGGAACTGCTGGGCTGAGAAGAGCACCAGCCCGAGATAGCGGCCCCGCTCGGAGATATCGACGAGCATCTTCCGGACGTAGGTGTCGGGACCGTCGGCGGGGGCGTACTTGTTGAGCTCATCCACGAACACCACGACCTGGTCTACACCGAGATCGCGCCGCTCCAGGTGCTCGCGCAGCATCGAGACGACACGCGCAAAGACCAGATCCTGCGCCAGCGGGTCGAGACCGGCCACGTCCACGACGTATAAACCGCGGTCGTCGAAGGCGCCCCAGGGAAGGTCGTTGACGTCTCCATCGTCGGTGACGAGGCCCTTCGAGCGGGTGCTGATGTTCCCGAGCCGGTTCCTGATCTTCCGGATCGTCGCGACGTGATGGGTCTTCCAGATCTCACCCTTGCCCTCCTCGAGCCTGGCGAAGATCGCCCGGAAGAATTCATCGAGATCGGCAAAGCTCTTGACGAAAAACCTGCGGCCGAGCGAGCTGTCGTCGAACTCGCGCCCGATGACGCGCTCGGCCAGGAAATCGATCAGCGCGTCCGCCTTCGCGTCCACGTCGTCCTTGTTGAGGAGCACTTCGGCGTAGTCGAGCACTTCCCTGAGCCCCCAGATCAGCGGCTCGGTGTTGGCCTGCAGCGCCTCGTTGCTCCGCAGCGTATTGAGATTCACCCCATCGGGCTTGTAGGGCGCGAAATAGCGGACCTTGCTGAATGCCGCAGCGGTGAGCCCGAGACGGGCGTAAAGGCGCTCGTCGTCCGGACCGAGGGTCGCGCTCTGATCGAGAAAGCAGAGATCGGGACCCTTCACGTTGAAGCAGACCGCCGCGATGCGCCCCTTCCGAGCCGGGAATCGCTGGAAGATGCTGCTCAGGAGGAATTCCACGGCGCTGGTCTTGGTGGCGAGCCCGGACACGCCGGTGATGTTGAGATGCGCCGCCTCGGGTCCCAGAAGGAAGTCCGCATCCACGTACACCGGCGCCTCGAGTCCCCCGGCGGCATACACGCCAACGGGAATTCCGTTCCCGGTCGTGCCGTCGCCATACCCGTCCATCCGGAGCGCGACTGCCACGTCGGCATCGCTCGCGAGGCGCACCGCACCCAGGGGAACCGGCTGGACCGGCTCCTCGGGAATGTGGCGGAGCACCGCGGCGACGTAGAGCCGAATCTCGGCGCGCGCCTTGCCCTCGGCGAGAACCGCCGACGGATCTCCTCCGGAACCGATCACCGCCTGCAGCGGCGTCTGCCAATCCGAATAGGACAAGCCTTCGGTCACGACGCCGAACACGACGCGCTCCTCGGCGTCCACGCGCACGATCGTCCCGATGCCGACGGCGGACTCCCGCGCGGTCCAGAAAGAGAACTGGTGCGGAGTGGAGGGCTTGAGCTCGGTCGCGACGACCCGGCCGACGACCTGGGCGCTGGGGGCTGGGGACTGGGGATTCGTCATATCCCGCTCACCGCTCACCTCTCACCGCTCACCATCATGATCCCAGGTTCCCGATGAACCGGAGTATCCGGTCCAGCGCGGCATTGAGCTCCTTGTCCGAGACGGCGTAGCTCAACCGCACCCAGTGGTCGTCCCCGAAGGCGCCGCCGGGAACCAGCGCAACGCCTTCCTCCTGGATCAGCCGCTCGCAGAAGACCTGTCCCGTCATCGCGTGGCCGGGCGCGACGCCGTCGATCCGAAAGAAGAAGTAGAACGCCCCGTGCGGCTCGACGAACTCGACGCCGGGCGCCTCGTCGCGGAACCGGGAGATCACCCGGTCGCGCCGCCGCCCGAAGGCGGCCACCATCCGCTGCACTTCCTGCTCGACCTTCGGATCGTTGTACGCGGTGACGGCGGCCCACTGCGCGGGATGGTTGGCCCCCGTCGTGGTGTGGGACTGGAGATTTGCCATCGCCTTGACGACGTGCGCGGGGGCCAGCGCCACGCCGATCCGCCACCCGGTCATCGCGTAGGCCTTGCTCGCCCCGGTGATCACCACCAGGCGCTCGGTTTCCTCCGCCGGCAGGTCGAGGAACGAAGGCGCCGGTCCGTCTCCGTAGAAGATCCTGCGGTAGATCTCGTCCGCGATGATCCAGACATCGTGCTGCTTTGCCCACGCGGCGATCGCCTTGAGCTCGCTCAGGGTGTACACGGCGCCGGTGGGATTGCAGGGCGAGCAGAGGATCAGGCCGCGCACCAGCTTGTCGGTGCGCCGCTCGAGATCCTGGACACTCACCTTGAGGCCCCAATCGGCTTCCCCGGGAAGCATGACCGGCTCGGCGCGGGCGAGGTGCACGATCTGCGGGTACGAGACCCAGGCCGGCGACGGGATCAGGACCTTGTCCTTGGGTCCGAAGAGTGTGAAGCAGGCGTTGAAGAGCGCCTGCTTCGAGCCCGAGCTCACGATCACCTGGTCGGGGTCGATCGCCCGTCCCGGCGACTGCCCGGCAAGACTCTGCGCCACCGCCTGCCGCAGCTCGCGCAATCCGCTATTGGGCGGATACCGTGTGTGCCCGTGCTGAATGGCGAGAATCCCCGCCTGGGCCACGGGGGCCGGCGTGTCGAAGTCCGGTTCACCCACTCCGAGGTCCAGTACATCCTCGCCGCTCGCCTTGCGCCGCTTGGCCTCGGCGCTGATGGCGATGGTTTCGGAGGCCTTGAGATGGGAGAGATTCTGGGAGAGCGGGTCGGGCAATCGGATGACGCGCGTCATGGGGGAAAAAGATAACCACTTGGCCCACCGCCGCCCGCTGGCTAGCTTGCGTCCCCGGCAATCACGCCGCTGTTTGACAACCGAGGCACCCGTGTCGGATCTGGACCTGCTTCCTCTGGCCCCGCCCGTGGCGGGAACACTTGCCGCGGCCGGCTGGTCCGTCGATCACCCCGCGCTGCGCGAAGCGGCACCCGTCGCCGCCCGGGGGCACAACCTGGTCTACGTTGCGCCCCCGTCGCCCTCGTGGGCCGCGCCGGTGCTGGGGGGCGTCATCTCCCGCCTGGCGGGGACTCGGCGCGGACCGGTGCTGGGGCTCACTCCTGCAGAAGGCGTGGACGAATGGGCCCGGATCGCGGGCCGGATTGCCCACGGCACGCGACTTCGTCTGGCCGCCGCGCACACCCCGGCCCGCGTCACCCGCCTCCTCCGCTCCGACACGGTCGATCTCCTCTTTCTCACCCCCGAGACCGCGCACGAGCTGGTGCGCCGATCCGCGCTCAAAATGGACGCGGTGGACGGGATTCTTTTCCTGTGGCCAGAGGCGTGGGGTGCCGAGGATCTCCTCCCGGGACTGCTGCAGGATGCCGGACGCGAGGTGCAGCGAGTGGTGGTGACCGCGGACCAGAGCCACGTCGCGCCACTGATCGAGCGCTACTGCTGGCGTGCGCCGCTGGTCGATGTGCTGGGCCCTGACGACTCCGCTCCACCGCCCGTTCGCACCGTTTCGGCCGGTTGGCGGCGGCGGATCGAAGCGCTTGCCGACATCGTCGAGCAGCTCGACCCCGAATCGCTGACGATCTGGGCGGCTGATCTGGGCGACCGGGAGGCCATCACCCAGGCACTCGCGTCCGCCGGTGCGCCAGCGGCGATCACCAGCGCGACGCCGGACAAGAGCTCTCTCATCATCGCCTACGACCTCCCCTCCCCGCTCCGTCTCAAGGAGCTGTCGGCGCAGGGCGAGGTCGTGCTCCTGGTTCCTCCCGGCGCAGAGGCGTTCGCGGCAAAGCTCTCTCCGCGACGGTGTCCCATCCAGCTCCGCGGGCAGCTCGAGCGTGCCCGCGGGGAGCTCGAGACCGCTCGCCTGACGGTGGGCGGGGTCATCGACCGCGGACCGTCACCGGCGGCGTTTTTCGCGGTGGCGCCGCTTCTCGAGCGGCACGAAGCGAGCGCCGTCGCCGCCGCGCTCTACGAGCTCTGGGATGCGGCGACATCCGCTCGAGCGGTGCCCGCGCAGTCCGCCGCGCCATCCGCCTCCACGATCAAGCTCTGGATCGGGATTGGGAAGCGGGATGCCGTCACGCCGCACGACCTGGTGGCGGCGCTCGTGAAGGATGCGGGAGTGGCCAGGGAAGCCGTGGGAAAGGTCGAGATCCGGGAGAGCTTCACGCTGGTGGAGCTCGGTGCCGGAGCGGATCCGGAGGCGGTGGCGGAGCGTCTGACGGGGAAGTCGATTCGGAAGCGGAGGCTGGTGGCGAGGCTGGATCGGGGAAGCACGAGGGATCAGTGACGATGTGGGGAAGGGGGAAGGGGGAAGGGGGAAGGGGAAACCACCCTTCCCCTTATTCCCCTTTCCCCCTTCCCCGAAACTACCGCTTCTTATTGAGAAGATCCCGCAGCGGCTGCCCCGCCCGAAACACCGGCGCAATCGAGCGCGCGATCGAGATGCTGCGGCCGGTGCGGGGGTCGCGCCCGTTGCGGGCGGCGCGGGTCTTGGTTTCGAACTGCCCGAAGCCGGTGATCTGGACCCGGCTCCCTTTGCAGAGCTCGGCGGGGAGGATGCCCTTGGCGCCGAAGAGCGTGTCGATAGTCTCCGCGGCCTTGGCGCGTGAGAGACCAACACGCTTCGCCAGCTCGGTCACCAGTTCCTGCTTCGTCATCGGCCGCCTCCCGCCGCGCTCGGGTCCCGTTGTGCGAGCGGCGGAATATAGCATGCCCCCTTCTCGCTTGACCCGCCTCGCGGCTTCGGCTATCGTCGGAGCATCGGGGTTTCTCCCCTCTCACCCTGGACCCATCCTGATGTACAACCTCGCACGCCCGGGGACGATCGAAATCATCGCCGGTGTCATGTTCAGCGGGAAGAGCGAAGAGCTCCTCCGCCGGGTGCGGCGCGCGCTCATCGCGCGCCGCCGGGTGCAGGTCTACAAATCCCACCTCGACGAGCGCTACGGCGGGATCTATCGCGTCTCGAGCCACAGCGGCATCGAGTTCGAGGCGCTCCCGGTGGACAGCGCCGGCGAGATCATGCGGCTGACCCGCCCCGACAGCGAGCTCGTGGCGATCGACGAGGCGCAGTTCCTCGATGCCGACATCCTCGACGTCGTGACCACGCTCGCGGGTCGCGGCGTGCGGGTCCTGGTGGCGGGGACCGACACCGATTTTCGGGGTGAGCCGTTCGGCATGATGGGACACCTGATGGCTATCGCCGAGCAGGTCGACAAGCTGAGCGCGATCTGCGTCGTCTGCGGCGACCTTGCCTGCCGGAATCAGCGGCTGGTGGACGGCAAGCCGGCGCGCTACGACTCCCCGACAATTCAGGTGGGTGGCAGCGAGGCGTATGAGGCGCGGTGCAGGAAGTGCCACAGGGTACCGCGTGAGAACGAGGACCAAACTGCGCTACTCTAGGAGCAGCCGCGTGTTCCACGCGGCTCTCACCGGGAACATCGCGGCCGGAAAATCTTCCGTCGCTGTCCTCCTCCGCGACTGGGGCGCGACCATCATCGACGCCGACGCGATCGTGCGCCGTCTCCAGCGCCCGGGCACCGCGGTGTTTCACGCGATAGTGGACCGGTTCGGTCCCGGCTCGCTCGCTGCCAACGGCACCCTCGACCGTCCCGCGCTCCGCGCCCTCATTCTCGCCGATCCCGGGGAAAAGCGGGCCCTCGAGGCCATCGTGCACCCGGCGGTCGAGGCCGAGCGGCAGCGGCTCCTCCGGCACGCCGGACCGGCGCGCGACGCGATCGTCATCAGCGACATCCCGCTTCTTTTCGAAGCGATGGATCCCTCGAAATTCGGGGCGGTCGTGCTGGTAGACGCGCCGGAGGCGGTCCGCCTGGAGCGGCTGGTACAGCAGCGCGGATTCTCCGCACCGGAGGCGGCCGCGCTGATCGCGGCGCAGCTCCCGGCAGCGGAAAAACGGGCGCGCGCCGACTTCATCATCGACAACGACGGGAGCCGGGATCTGCTGCGCGAGCGTGCGTGGCTGGTCTTTCGAAAAGTGCTTTCCCGCGCCCGCGCACGCGCTTGACCCCGCCCTGCCGGCGGGGTATCCTCAACGCGGTCTTCCCCCCGAGGATTCCCTGGTGGCCAACGTTCCGGACGATCTCCGCTACACCGCGGATCACGAATACGTCAAATCGACCCCCGAGGCGGGCGTCGTCATCATCGGCGTCACCGATTACGCGCAGGGCGAGCTCGGCGACGTGGTCTACGTGAATCTGCCCAAGGTTGGCGACCGGTTCGGCGCGCATCAGCCGTTCGGCACGATCGAAGCGGTCAAGGCGGTCTCCGACCTCTACTGCCCTGTGGCGGGTGAGGTCCTCGCGGTGAACCAGGGACTCGATGCCGATCCGGCCTCGGTTAACCGCGCCCCCTACGCCGACGGCTGGATGATCCGCCTCAAGGCCGACGATCCGGCCGCCCTCGAGGGCCTGCTGCCCGCCGCGGCCTACCGGGCCCAAATCGGCGCCTGACGGCGGCCGTCGCCGTGCATCTCGTGGTCGATGCCCCGGACCAAGGTTGCCGGGGCATCGCCGTTTCTGATCTCTTCATTTGGCGGGGCATTCTCCGGATATGACTGCCGCTCTGTCGCACTCCCGGTTCGGTCCCTTTGTCGCCCGTCACCTCGGCCCCCGCGAGGCCGACGTGGCCGCGATGCTCCAGGTGCTGGGCTACCCGAGCCTCGACGCCCTCATCGATGCCATCGTGCCGGAAGCCATCCGGCTCAGGAAGCCGCTCGCGCTCCCGCCGGCGCGCACCGAGCAGGAATCCCTCGCGACGCTCCGGACGATGGCCGAGAAGAATCAGGTGTTCCGATCCTACCTTGGCCTCGGATATCACGACTGCTTCGTGCCGGGGGTCATCCAGCGCAACGTCCTCGAGAATCCCGGCTGGTACACCGCCTACACACCCTATCAGCCGGAGATCGCGCAGGGTCGGCTCGAAGCGCTGCTCAACTTCCAGACGATGGTCTCGGATCTCACCGGCTTTGAGATCGCCAACGCCTCGCTCCTCGATGAAGGCACCGCGGCGGCGGAAGCGATGGCGCTGACGCTGGGCGCGGCGCCCCCGCACGATGGTCCGGTTTACGTGGTGGACCGGCATTGTCACCCGCAGACCATCGCGGTCGTGGCGACACGGGCCGAGGCGCGCGGCGTGAAGATGGTCGTCGCCGATGTGGCGGACTTCACCTTCGGTCCCGGCGTGGCGGGCTGCCTGATTCAGTATCCGAATACGCTGGGCGCCGTCATCGATCACCGGCGGGTGGTGGAGCGGGTCCATGCCGTGAAGGGCCTTGTCACCGTCGCCACCGACCTGCTCGCCCTCGCGTTGCTCGCGCCCCCGGCGGAATGGGGCGCCGACATCGCCGTGGGCAACTCCCAGCGATTCGGAGTGCCGCTCGGATTTGGCGGGCCGCATGCCGCATTCCTCGCGACGCGGGATGCCCACAAGCGACTGATCCCCGGACGGCTCATCGGGGTCTCGAAGGATCGGGAAGGTCACCCCGCGCTGCGGATGGCGCTGCAGACCCGCGAGCAGCACATCCGGCGCGAAAAGGCGACGAGCAACGTCTGCACCGCGCAGGTGCTCCTTGCCGTCATGGCCAGTATGTACGCCGTGTATCACGGACCCGAAGGGATTCGCGCCATCGCAGAGCAGGTCCACGACCGCACCGCACGGCTTGCCGCCGCCCTCCGCGCCAGGGGCTTCACGCTGGCGAGCGATGCGTTCTTCGATACGATCGTGGTGGAGACCGACGCCGCCGGCGCGTCGAAGATTCAGCAGGCCGCGCGCGCCCGGCGCATCAACCTCCGCGC
>CAZHSO010000015.1:0-9219 GCA_964535105.1 uncultured Gemmatimonas sp. | reverse complement strand
CCTCACCCACCCGGTCTTCCGGAGCCACCGCTCGGAAACCGAGATGCTCCGCTACATCCGGCGCCTCGAAGCGCGCGATCTCTCCCTGACCGCGGCGATGATCCCGCTGGGCTCCTGCACCATGAAGCTCAACGCCACCACCGAGATGCTGCCGGTCTCGTGGCCGGGCTTCGGCGGGCTGCACCCCTTCGCGCCCCGCGGGCAGACCGAGGGATACCAGCGGCTCTTCGCCGATCTGGAGAGCTGGCTCGCCGAGATCACCGGCTTCGCCCGGGTGTCGCTGCAGCCGAACGCCGGTTCGCAGGGGGAATTCGCCGGGCTGCTCGTCATCCGCGCGTACCACCGTGCCCGCGGAGATGCGCATCGCACCGTCTGCCTCATCCCGCAATCGGCGCACGGGACCAACCCGGCCAGCGCGGTGATGGCCGGGATGAAGGTCGCGGTCGTCAAGACCGATCCTCAGGGGAACATCGACTTGGCCGACCTCAGGACCCAGGCAGAGGCCAACGCGAAGCATCTCGCCGCGCTGATGGTCACGTATCCCTCCACCCACGGCGTGTTCGAGGACGGCATCGCCGAGGTCTGCGCCATCGTGCACACGCACGGCGGACAGGTGTACATGGACGGCGCCAACATGAACGCGCAGGTTGGCCTCACCCGGCCGGGCGACATCGGCGCCGATGTCTGCCACCTGAATCTCCACAAGACGTTCTGCATCCCGCATGGCGGCGGCGGGCCCGGGATGGGCCCGATCGGCGTCGCTCGGCATCTCGCGCCCTATCTGCCGGGCCATCCGCACATCGACGGTCCGGCGACGTCGAGCGGAACGGTGTCCTCGGGACCCTGGGGAAGTCCGTCGATTCTCCCGATCTCGTGGGCCTACATCGCGATGATGGGCCCCGACGGGCTCACCGAGGCGACGCGCTACGCGATTCTGAACGCCAACTACGTCGCCAAGCGTCTGGAACGGCACTACAAGACGCTCTATTCGGGCCACGCCGGACTGATCGCGCACGAGTGCATTCTCGACTGCCGGCCGTTCAAGACATCGGCGGGGGTCGAAGTCGAGGATGTCGCCAAGCGGCTGATCGACTACTCGTTCCACCCGCCGACGGTGTCGTTCCCTGTCGCCGGCACGCTCATGGTGGAGCCCACCGAGAGTGAGTCGAAAGAGGAGCTCGACCGATTCTGCGAGGCGATGATCGCGATCCGGGAGGAGATCCGCGAGGTCGAGAGCGGAATCGCGGCGCGCGGCGACAATCTGCTCATTCACGCGCCGCACACGTTGCGACTCGTCACCGCCGACGCGTGGACCCGTCCCTACCCCCGCGAGCGCGCCGCCTTTCCCGCGCCGGCGACGCGCGTGCACAAGGTTTGGCCCACCGTCGGGCGGATCGACGGCGCGTACGGGGACAGGAACCTCGTGTGCGTGTGTCCCCCGGTCGAGGAGTATGAAACGGTGAGCGGTGAGCAGTGAGCGGTAAGCGGGTTGGTCCCGCTCACCGCTTACCGCTCACCGCTTACCTTTCTGCATGTGGACGCTGATCACCGATCGGGCTCGCCCCGGCTGGGAAAACATGGCGGTCGATGCCGCGATGCTCGACCAGACGGCCGAAACCGGAGACGCCTTTTTTCGCTGTTACCAGTGGGCCCCCCACTGCCTTTCGTTCGGCCGGCACGAGCCGGCGCTGCTGCGCTACGACGTCGCCCGGATCCGCGCCGAGGGACTCTCCTGCGTGCGCCGTCCGACCGGCGGCCGCGCGGTCTGGCATGCCCGAGAGCTCACCTATGCCGTCGCAGCACCGCTCTCCGCGTTCGGTGGGATGCGGGCAGCCTACGCGGCCATTCACGGCCTGCTGGCCGCCGCAATCGGATCCCTGGGTGTCAAAGCCCTGCTCGCTCCTCGCTCTTCGCTGACGCCTGGTCTCGCCTCCGGCCCCTGTTTTGCAACGCCGGTGGGTGGCGAAGTGCTGGTGCAGGGTCGAAAGATCGTGGGGAGCGCCCAGCTCAGAGCCGGCGATGCATTCCTCCAGCACGGCTCGCTGCTCCTCGAGGATGACCAGAGTCTGGTGCGCGATCTGGCGGGGCTCTCCTTGGCGGACCCCGCCGAAGCGGCCCTCGGAAGCCTCCTGGGCCGTCCGGTGACCTTCGAGGAGGCGGCAGATGCCCTGGCAACGACGGTCCTGCCCCTCTTCGACGGGCTGGTCCAGGTCGACTGGTTGCCGGAATCCATCGAGTCGGGGGCGGCCTTACATGCGGGGCGTTTTCAGTCCGATGCCTGGACCTGGCTCCGGTAGGCGGAGAGTTACTTTTCGAGAGAATTCCCGCCAAACACGCGTGTTCGGGAGGTGCCGGTGCTCATCCACCGACTGCTGATCCCTGCCCTCCTCGCGGCGGCGACACCCGCTGCCGCCCTTCAGCGCATCAACGATCACGGATCGGCCGTGATCATCATGGGGCAGGAACCGGCCACTCCGATTCCGACGCTGCTCAGCGGGTCGGCCAACAACGCCGTTTCGGATCTCCTCTTTCTCCGTCTCGCCCGCCCCGGAGTCGGCCTCTCCACCACCGACGAGCGCACCTTCGAGCCGCAGCTGGCTAGGAGCTGGAGTCGCCGGGACTCGCTCACCATCGTGTTCGAGCTGGATCTGCGGGCGCGGTGGCACGACGGCGTCGCTGTCACCGCGAAGGACGTGGTGTTCAGCTTTGCGCGGATGCGCGACTCGACGGTGGATGCGCAGCGCGCCTTGTTGCTCCGCTACCTCGCATCGGTCACCGCCGAAAGCGACCAGCGGGTGGTCATGCGATTCCGCCGCGCCTACCCGGAGCAGTTCTACGACGCGTCCTATCACGTCCAGCTCCTTCCCGCCCACCTGGTCGACACCATTCCTTCCGGTCCGCGCTTCGCAAGCTCCGAGTTCGTGAAACGGCCGGTGGGGAACGGCCCCTACCGCTGGGTCCGCCGCGATCCGGGCCGTCAGCTCGAGCTGGCCGCGAATCCCGAATTCTTTCTCGGCGCTCCCCGGCTCGACCGGCTGGTCTTTCTCACCGCGCGCGATCCCGAAGCGCAGATCAATCTGCTGCTCGACGGGACAGCGGACATCTTCGAGGCGGTGCCGCCGGTCTCCGGACCGGTTCGGCTCGCCGCAAATCCTGCCGTTAAGCTGCTCAACGTCCCGTCGCTGAGCGTCCTGTACCTCCTCTTCAATCAGCGCGCCTCCGGCGACCGGACCCGGCCGCACCCGATTCTGGGTGACGTGGATGTCCGCCGCGCCATCGCCATGGCGCTCGACCGCCTGAATCTCGCGCGGAGCACCTACGGCCGCTTCGCGCTTCCCGCGGACGCTCCCGCGGCGCAGGCGCACTGGACCCGGGGACTGGTCCCCAAAGGAACGGGGTACAATCCCGCGGCGGCGAAAGCGCTCCTGGCGAGGCGAGGCTGGGTCGACCGCAATGGCGACGGGGTTCTCGAGAAGGACGGCGTGCCCCTCGTTCTCCGCCTGAATATTCCGGCGACCAGCGCAACCCGGGCGATCATGGCGCCCCAGGTGCAGGAGCAGCTCCGCCGCATCGGTGTGCGGGTGGAGATCGACCGGTTCGACTTTCCGCTCTTCATCGAACGGCGCAACAAAGGCGAATTCGATCTCGACCTCTCGGTGGCCAACATGGATCCGAGTCCCTCCGGGATCGTCCAGAGCTGGACCTGTGCCGGCCGCGGAGGGAGCAACGTGGGCTGGTATTGTAGCCCGGGGCTCGACAGCCTGCTGGACCGCACCAGCTACACGAGCGGAGGCGGCGAAAGGGGTTGGCGCGCGGCGTATGCGATGCTTCAGGCGGACGTGCCGGCCGTCTTCCTCGCATCACCCGCCAATTCGATCGCGGTGCACTCGCGATTTCGCAACGTGACCATTCGGCCGGAATCGCCGTACGGTGACCTGTGGCGCTGGTCGGTCGACCCCCGCCGCCGAATCGCCCGCGACGGAATCGCCGCGTCTCCCCGGTGATTCGCTGGCTCGTTCGGCGGACACTGCAGGCCGCGGCGACCTTCGCGATCGCCGTACTTCTCCTCTTCATCCTGATGCGCATCACACCGGGCGATCCGCTGTCCCGGCTCGTAGGCGATCGCGATGCCTCCGCCGCGGAAATCCAGCAGCTGCGCCAGCGCTTCGGCGTGGACCAGCCGGTGCTCAGCCAGCTCCGCCAGTTCCTCGCCGGCGCGGCCCGCGGCGATCTCGGCGTATCGATCGAGCACTATCCCGACCGGGTCACGACGCTCATCGCGTCCCGGATCCCCGCCACGCTCCTGCTCGGCGGGGTGGTCCTGCTCCTCAATTTCACGGTGGGGATCTGGCTCGGGGTCCGCCAGGCGGTGCGGCGCGGCTCCCGATTGGACCGCTGGGCTGGCCGCCTCGCTCTCGCGGCCTACGCCATGCCCGGCTTCTGGCTCGGTCTCGTGCTGGTGGCCTTCCTGAGTCTCCGGTGGCGCCTGTTCCCCGCGGCGCAGATGACCGATCCCCTGCTTCCTGCCGACGCTGACACGGTGACGCGCGCGCTGGATATCCTGCGCCACCTGGTGCTCCCCGCGCTCACGCTCTCCCTCACGAGTATCGCGCTCACGATGCGTCACCAGCGCGCCGCGATGCTTGCGGTGTTTCGGCTCGACTACGTCGCCGCGGCGCGGGCGCGCGGCCTCCCCGAACGGCAGGTGCTCTGGGGCCATGCCTGGCGGAACACCCTGGTGCCGATGCTCACCCTCCTCGGGCTCTGGCTGCCGATACTGGTCTCCGGCTCGGTTTTCGTCGAGGCGGTTTTCAACTGGCCGGGCCTCGGCTCGCTCGCCGCACAGGCCATCGCCTCGCGGGATTACCCCGTGCTGCTGGGCACCGCGATGCTCGTATCTGCAACGGTCGTGGTGGCGGGACTCGCCGCCGATCTCGGCTACGCTCTCGTCGATCCCCGCGTGCGCCCGTCATGATCGGCTCGCTCGGGGATCTGCTGCGCCGCGCCTGGCGGTACCCCTCTGGGCGATGGGGCGCGCTCGCCCTGGTGATGCTGGCCCTGCTGGCGGTCGCGGCTCCCCCGCTCCTCCCCGATCCCGCCGAGATGCCCGATGCCGTCGCGGGCGCGACGCCACCCTCGCTGGCGCATCCGATGGGCACCGACCAGCTCAATCGCGACCTGCTGGCGCGCGTCGTGGTCGGAGGGCGCATCTCGCTGTCGGTCGCGGCGCTCGCGGTGCTACTTTCTCTCACGCTGGGCTCGCTGGTCGGGCTCCTCGCGGGATACGCCGGCGGCTGGATGGATGCGATCCTCATGCGCGGGGTAGATGCGGCGCTCGCGATCCCCCGGCTCTTCGTGCTGCTTCTCCTGCTCGTCGTGTGGGAGCGCATTCCCCTCGGCGCGTTGATTCTGGTAATCGGCACCACCGGCTGGTTCGCGACCAGCCGCCTGGTCCGCGGCGAGGTCCTCCGGCTCCGGCATGAGCCCTTCGTCACGGCGTCGGAGGCGCTGGGCGCTCCGGGGTGGCGAACGATCGCGCGGCATCTCCTTCCCAATGCGGCCGGACCGCTCCTGGTCGCAGCGACCCTTGGAGTCGGTGACGTGATTCTGCTCGAAGCCGGACTCTCCTTTCTCGGACTCGGCGTGCAGCCCCCGACTCCTTCGTGGGGTGGCATGGTGCTGGAGGCGCGGCCGCTGCTCGTGACCGCGCCGTGGACCGCGATCTTCCCCGGCGCCGCGATCGTGCTGACGGTGCTGTCGGTCAACCTCCTCGGCGACGCGCTCCAGGCGGCGCTGGATCCGCGCAGCGCATGAGCGATCTGCTCGAGGTCCAGGATCTCCGGATCCGCTTCCCCGCATCGGGCGGCGGCGTCTCCGTTCCCGTGGATGGCGTCTCGCTCCGGCTCGCCCGCGGCGAGACGCTGGCGCTGGTGGGCGAATCGGGGAGCGGCAAAAGCCTCACCGCGCTCGCGCTCCTGCGCCTCGTACCCCCTCCGGGCGTGATCGACCCCGCGAGCCGGATCGTGCTCGAAGGGGTGAACCTGCTGGAGCTCCAGGGCGAGGCGCTCCGGGCGGTGCGCGGCGGCCGCATCGGCCTGGTCTTCCAGGACGCGATGACCAGCCTAAACCCGGTCATCTCGATCGGCGAGCAGGTCCGGGAAACGGTCGCCGCCCACCGAAGCCTCCGCGGCAAGGAAGCCCGCGAGCGGGCGGTCGCGCTGCTCGATGAGGTCGGGATTCCGGGGGCGAGCACCCGCTACCGCTCGTACCCGCACGAGTTGTCGGGAGGTCTGCGCCAGCGCGCGCTCATCGCCATCGCGCTCGCGGGCGAGCCCGATGTCCTCATCGCCGACGAGCCCACCACCGCCCTCGATGTCACCGTGCAGGCGCAGATCCTCGAGCTGCTCGACCAGCTTCGGACGTCGCGGGGGATGGCGGTGCTGCTGATCAGCCACGATCTCGGCCTGGTGGCGGGCCGCGCCGACCGGGTGGCGGTGATGTACGCGGGGCAGATCGTCGAGGAGGCCTCGACCTCCCGGCTTTTCCGGTCGCCATCGCATCCCTATACCCGCGCGCTCTTCAGCTCGATTCCCCGGCTCGATGGCGCCGTGGATCGTCTGGTGCCGATCGCCGGCGCGGTACCGCTGCCCGATGCCTGGCCCCCGGCGTGCCGCTTCCATCCGCGCTGCCCTGAAGTCCTGGCGAGATGCTCCACCGAAACTCCACCGGTCGTTCCGCTCGCTCCCGGCGAGACCTCTCGGTGCTGGCTATTGGTGAAAGGCGCCCGGTGACCGCGCTCCTCGAGGTGAGGGATCTCGTGAAGCGGTTCGACACCGGCGGCCTGCTCCGGGGAGCGCGTGCGACCGTGCACGCGGTCAACGGCGTGAGCTTCGACCTGGCGCCGGGGGAGACGCTCGGACTGGTGGGAGAATCGGGGTCCGGGAAATCCACCGTCGGCCGCGTGATCCTCCGGCTGACCGACGCGTCCGAGGGCAACGTCCGGTTCGGCGGCGTCGACGTCTTCGGCCTCTCCGGCAGGGAGCTCCGGTCGATTCGGCGGCGGATGCAGATCGTCTTCCAGGATCCGTACAGCTCACTCGATCCTCGCATGAAGGCGGGATCGGCGGTCGCCGAAGGGCTCGAGATTCATCGGCTGCTTCCCCCCGCAGAAATTCCCCGCCGGGTCGCCGAGCTGTTTCAGGAAGTGGGACTCGATCCTTCCTTCACCACGAAGTTCCCCCACGAATGCAGTGGTGGCCAGCGCCAGCGGATCGGGATCGCGCGCGCCCTGGCGGTGGACCCCGCGTTCCTGGTATGCGACGAGCCGGTCTCCGCGCTCGACGTGTCGGTTCAGGCGCAGGTGCTCAACCTGCTCGCGGACCTGCAGCGTCGCCGGGGAATCGCCTTCCTGTTCATCGCGCACGATCTCGCGGTGGTGCGGCAGCTCGCCCATCGCGTCGCCGTGATGTACTTCGGGCGAATCGTCGAGCTTGCTGCCACCGAGACCGTGATCCGCTCCCCGCTCCATCCGTACACCCAGGCGCTGCTCTCCGCGGTGCCGGAGCCCGACCCCGGCCGCCAGCGAACCCGCATCGTGCTGCGCGGCGACCCGCCGAAACCGACCGAACCGCCGCCCGGATGCCCGTTCGTAACGCGCTGCTTTCACCCCATGAAGAACGAGCGGTGCGTCACCGAGCTCCCGCCGCTGCGCCAGCTGGGCGAGAGCCAGGTGGCATGTCATCATGCGGAGTACAATCCTCAGCCTTCAGCCTTCAGCCTTCAGCCCCCCTAGTTCCCTAGCTCCCTAGCTCCCTAGCTCTCTAACTCCCTAGCCCCTGCCTCCCATGCATCTTTGGCTGATCGACGCTTTCACCGACACCCCGTTCGCGGGTAACCCCGCCGGCGTGTGCCTCCTCGACGAGGAAAAACCCGACGCGTGGATGCAGTCGGTCGCCCGGGAAATGAACCAGGCGGAGACCGCGTTTCTCCTGAAGCGGGATGACGGATTCGGACTCCGCTGGTTCACGCCCACCGTGGAGGTGGCCCTCTGCGGTCACGCGACGCTGGCGAGCGCCCATTTCCTCTGGAGCGCCAAGAAGCTCAAGGCGAAGGAGACGGCAAAGTTTCACACGAAGAGCGGCGTCCTCACCGCCCGCCGCGCCGACGGCTGGATCCTCCTCGATTTTCCGGCAACGCCCGCCGAGCCGTGCGAGCCGCCCCCCTATCTGCTCGCCGCGTTCAACGCGCTGGCCGCGCCGGTGTTCAGGAGCCGCTTCGACTACATGATCGTGCTCGACAAAGCGGCGGCGGTCCGCGCACCCAAAGTGGAGTTCCGGCTGCTCAAGGAAATCGAAACCCGCGGCGTCATCATCACCGCCCCATCGGATGAGCCGGGCGTGGATTTCGTTTCGAGATTTTTCGCCCCCGCCGCCGGTGTGGATGAGGATCCCGTTACCGGCTCGGCGCACTGCGCCCTCGCACCCTACTGGGCAACGCGGCTCGGCAAGAATGCGCTCGTGGGGTACCAGGCCTCCCCCCGCGGAGGGACGGTGCGGGTGGAGCACAGGGGCGACCGCGTGCAGCTTGGCGGCAAGGCGGTGACGGTCGTGAAGGGGACTCTTGAAGCGTGAGCGGTGAGCGGTGAGCGGTGAGCGGTGAGCGGGACCAACCAATAGCCGGACTGACCGCCGATAGCCAATAGCCGATAGCATGAGGGTTCCCCATGCCGCTGCATCGCTCCGTAATTCCACTGCACCACCGCGAGAGAAGCCGGTCCTCCCGCCCTGAATGGGTCGGCGGCCTGCTCCCCCTTCCCGCCGTGATGGGCGCCGGTCCACACCGGTCTCGGCCGGACCTCATTCTCTGGATCGAGCTCCCCCATTGCGCCGTGGTCGGCTATGAAATCCTCGAGCCCGGCGACCCGGCCGATCGGGTCGCCGTCGTGCTGAAGGATGCCATCGAACGGCCCATGGTCGGCCCGCCCAGGCGTCCCGGACGGGTCCGCCTGGCGGATCCCGCCGGGGCGGCCGAGGTGCGCGCCGCCTTCGGGAATACCCTCGAAGTGGTGGTGGCGCCCACGCCCGAGCTCGACGCAGTGCTCACCGACTTCGCTGAGTATCTCGCGAACAGTCCTCTATCCTCCGGGCCGCCGCTCGCGCCCGGCCGCAACGATCCCTGCCCCTGCGGCAGCGGCAGGAAATACAAGAAGTGCCACTACGA